>NZ_DATCVJ010000042.1:0-5307 GCF_036566945.1 Chitinophaga sp.
TGTTAAAAAAAATTTTGCTAAAAATTGCTAAATTTTTTAAAAATACCCAAGATTGGGTATTTGCTTGTTTTTCAAACTCCACTAATTTAGTGAATTAAATATTACGTGTGTTTTTTAAACATCCGAGATGATTATTAGCTGAAATACCCCTATGACTATGATAACCGAGGAAAGAGCATTTTATATTTTGCAACTGAACGAAACTGCTACTGCTGAAGAAATTGTGGCCCGTTATGAAATTCTGAAAGACCAGTACAGAAAAATAAAAGACGAAACAGAAGATCTTAGAACACGACTCGCCTATCAATTAAAGCAAATAGAACTGGACGACGTATTTATTTACTTCAGAAGAAGACAAAGAATATAAAGGATAACTGACTAAGCTTTTTTTATTATTCATTCGTTGTGTTTTTTAAGCTCAGTTTTCGTCCATTGTTATTTTCTTTCTTTATTTCCGGAACGCTGCTTTTGAGATATACCCTGGGAAAACTATGTCTGCTTCTCTCTGTTAGCTTTATTTCAGTATATTTATGAGCTTAAACCCTACCTAAACAATCAGACTATGAATGTGTACTTGATTATTTTACTGGTATTGGCGTTCCTGGTTCTAATGTCGTGTTTTGTTACTGTACAACAGGGAAACATCGGCGTAACCACCATCTTCGGTAAATACAACCGGGTGCTGTTTCCAGGATTAAACTTTAAAATACCTGTTATAGAAAAGGTATTTAAAAGAGTGTCTATCCAGAACAGATCTGTGGAGCTGGAATTCCAGGCTATTACCATTGATCAGGCCAACGTTTACTTCAAAGCTATGCTGCTGTATGCAGTGTGGAATCAACAGGAAGAAACGATTAAAAATGTGGCCTTCAAATTTATGGACGAAAGAAGCTTCATGCAGGCGCTGGTGCGCACTATTGAAGGTTCTATCCGTGGATTTGTAGCTACAAAAAGACAGGCAGAAGTGTTGGGCCTGCGTAAAGATATTACTGAACACGTAAAAGAGCAGATCGACAAAACCCTGGAAGAGTGGGGTTTCCACCTGCTGGATCTGCAAATGAACGACATCACTTTCGATGAAGTAATCATGAAGTCCATGGCACAGGTAGTAGCTTCCAATAACCTGAAAGCAGCTGCTGAAAACGAAGGACAGGCATTGCTGATCACTAAAACCAAAGCAGCCGAAGCAGATGGTAACGCCATCAAAATTGCTGCTGAAGCTGAACGCCAGGCCGCTCAGCTGCGTGGTATGGGTGTGGCGCTGTTCCGTGAAGAAGTAGCCAAGGGTATGAGTATGGCTGCTAAAGAAATGCAGCAGGCTAACCTGGATACCTCGGTGATCCTCTTCTCCATGTGGACAGAAGCCATTAAACATTTTGCTGAAAACTCAAAAGGAAACGTCATCTTCCTGGATGGTTCTTCTGAAGGTATGGATCATACCATGAAGCAAATGATGGGCATGAATAAGCTGATGGATTCCAACAAGAAATAATTATCTCCTTTGTTCAAAGAAAGTTTTCATCAGCTGTAAACTTTCTTCGCTGCACGGACCGGCTTCCAGTTTTGTTTTAGGATGAAACGGGGACCGGTCACCGGTAGCTCTGCGATAGCTGTTCTTATCATCTGCCGCCGCATATACAATCCTCCCAATCTTGCTCCAGTAAAGAGCGCCCGCACACATCAGACAAGGTTCTACCGTTACAAATAAAGTAGCGTCCATTAAATATTTACTCCCCAGGGTGTTGAATGCTGCCGTTAATGCGATCATTTCCGCATGTGCCGTACAATCATTTAATCTTTCTACATGATTATAACCACGGCCTATGATCCGGTCATTTAATACTACCACAGCGCCGATTGGCACTTCTCCGTCTTCGAAGGCTTTGCGCGCTTCCTGCAACGCCTGTCGCATAAAATGTTCATCGGTCATCATAGCAATTAGCTTTTAGCAGTTAGCTTTTAGCAGTTAGCTTTTAGCTATTAGTGACTCCTGCTATGAGTCACTAATAGCTAAAAGCTAACTGCTAAAAGCTGAATAAATTCTTCTTCTGACAATATCTTAATGGTATTAATTTTTTTTGCTTTTTCCAGCTTGCTGCCGGCATCGTCGCCTACTACGAGGTAGTTGAGTTTACTGCTTACGCCACTCACTATTTTGCCGCCTTCCTGTTCTACCATTTCCTCTGCATCGCTGCGTTTCAGTTTATGCAGGGTGCCGGTAAATAAAAACGTTTGTCCGTTGAGGTTGCCCGATACAGGTGCTGACTTTTTGGTGTTTTCCATGTTGATGCCCAGCGCTGCCAGTTTATCGAGCATGGCGATGTTATCTTCATTGGCAAAAAATAACCGGATAGAGCCTGCCACTTTAGGTCCTATATCTTCCAATGCGAGGATCTGTTCTTCTGTCCAGCTTTGCAGATCCATGATATGTGTTACCGCGTTGGCCAGTGTTTTAGCGGTGGTTTCGCCTACATAACGGATGCCCAGTCCAAAGATCAGCCGGTGCAGCGGTTGTGTTTTGGATTGTGTGATGGCGCTTTCCAGGTTGGTCAGCGATTTTTTACCAAAGCCTTCCAGCGCACCTATCTTTTCAAAGTCCAGTTCGTAGATGCCGGGAATATCTTTTAGTAGTCCTAATGAAAAGAATTTACGCACGTTGCTTTCGCCAAAGCTTTTGATATCCATGGCATCTTTGCTCACAAAGTGAATCATTCTTTCTACTACCTGTGCTTCACAGTTAATATTGGTGCAGCGCCAAACAGCTTCGTCAGCTGTTTTTACGAGCTTATCATGACATACAGGGCAGTGGGTAGGGAACACAATATCCTGTTCGCTGCCATCCCGCAGGTCGGCTACAGATTTTACAATGTAAGGAATCACATCTCCCGCTCTTTCTACTAACACGGTATCTCCCAGCTTCAGGTCTTTCTCCTTGATGACTTCTTCATTAAAAAGAGAAATAGAGGCAACGGTAACACCGCCAATGGGTACGGGATCAATTTTGGCAACGGGTGTAACAGAGCCGGTACGGCCTACCTGGAACTCCACGCTACGTAATTTACTGGTGGCCTGCCGGGCTTTGAACTTGTAGGCAATGGCCCAGCGCGGGTGATGCGTGGTCATGCCCAGTTTATCCTGCAGCGCATAGTCGTTTACTTTTACCACCATGCCATCAATTTCATAGGGCAGGTTGTCGCGTTCATTTTCAAACCACAAACAATGATCAATCACTGCCTGAATGCCTTTGACTACTTTCTTTTCTTTGGCGGGGCTACGGAATCCCAGTGTAGACAATAGTTCCAGCGTACCACTATGCGTTGTGAGCGCATCCGGTTCTGTTTGTCCCGCGTTCATGGTATGATAGCTCATATGATACAGAAAGGCTTCCAGTCCGCGTTTAGCGACTTCATTAGGGTCTACCATCCGGAGAGAGCCCGAAGCGGCGTTGCGTGGATTAGCCAGTGGTGGCTGATTGTCGGCAATACGTTTTTCGTTGAAGGCGCTAAAAGTATTTTTATTGATCAGTACTTCCCCACGGATTTCTATCTGGTGAATGCCATATTTAGAGAATTTGGCAGACAATGGAATAGAGCGGATCTGTTTAATATTGGTGGTAATATCTTCTCCTGCAACGCCATCGCCACGGGTGGCGCCGCGTGCGAGCTGGTCATCTTCATAAATCAGGGAAATGCTGGCGCCATCAAACTTAGGTTCGATGCAGTATTCTATTTCAGGAATACCGGCGCTTTCACGGGCTTTGCGGTCCCAGTCCAGCAAGTCGTCTGCATTGTAGGAGTTCTCGAGGCTAAGCATCGGTACCAGGTGGGGTACGGTAATGAACTCCTTGGTAAGTCCCTTGGCTACACGCTGGGTAGGGGAGTCGGCGGTGATGAGATCGGGATGTTCCTGCTCCAGCTTTTTAAGCCAGGCAAACAACTGGTCATATTCGTAGTCACTGATCACTGGCTCGCTCTGTACGTAGTAGCGCCAGTCGTTATAACTGATCACACGGCGAAGAGCATCCAGGGTTTCATCAATGGATTGCAGCAGCTGTTGCTGCTGTAAATGGCTGAGCAAATCTTTGGCTAGCTGCGCCAGGGTTATTTCTATCTCCTTTGTGTACATAATATGTGAAACTGAGCCGTAAATTTAAACTTATCTTTCAGGTTAGGGGATATCTCTTCAAAAAATTCATTAATTTTTGTTTTAAATGTGGTAATTTTTCCTTTCATTTGATGATAATTCTACGTGAACATAATTAACTGCGTTTTACTGTAATTCCACGTTCCTTATGATGTCTATGTACACCAAGAACATCAATACGCACCTTGTAGAAATAAAGGACTATTTCAAGGTAGCCATATCTGTAGACTGTGTCATCTTCGGTTTCAACAACGATGAGTTGAAAGTATTACTAATCGAATCTGACCTCAAAGAATACAAAGGCAAATGGTCTTTGCTGGGGGATATTGTCCGGCCGGAAGAAGAGCTGGATGAAGCGGCTTACCGCGTGCTGAAAGCCCGTACAGGATTGGATAATGTGTACATGGAGCAGGTACAAACTTTTGGCGCCATTCAACGGCATCCTGCCGGCAGGGTGATCACCGTGGCTTACTACTCGCTGGTGAACATAGAGCATGTAGAACTGAAAACACTTAACAACGAACTACACTGGCATAGCGTGAAAGACCTGCAGGAGATGGCTTTTGACCACAAGCTAATCCTGGATACCTGCCATGAACGGCTGAAACAGCAAGTACTGGTACAGCCCATCGGATTTAATCTGCTGCCCCGTAAGTTTTCCCTGCGTGAACTGCAGAACCTCTACGAAGCCATATTGGATATGGAACTGGACCGCCGTAACTTCAGAAAGAAGTTTTTATCCATGGATTTACTGATGGATTTGAACGAAGAAGAAGAAGACGTGCCGCATCGTCCTGCCAAGCTCTACAAATTTAATTTTGATAAATATGACCAGCGTAAGAAGCGTTACCTGGGTATTGGCTTCTAATAACGCTACGGTGGTACTTTTTTAGCCCAAGTGCCCTTTTTTCCAAATATTTCCGTTAATTTTCATGAGGTCAAAATCCTTTGCCAACAAGGATTTGCCAACGCATGTACCTGCTTAAAAATTACTGCGTTAATTTTCTCCAGAAAAAGAAAAAAAAATTTGTATTTAACAAAAATTTAAGTAAGATTGTGTAAGATATACACATCCTAAAGAGCAACTTTATTTTCGACATAAAACCAAAATTTAAGACTGAATCGCGCTAAGATTTTTTCACTGTAAGTATTGTATGTAGAAAA
>NZ_DATCVJ010000043.1:0-4308 GCF_036566945.1 Chitinophaga sp.
AATACGCCGTGCCTGCACGCCCTATTGGTTACAACGCCGACAACGTGCAGAGTGTTCAACAGCAATATGATGATATCCTGAACATCGAAGATTTTATGGGTAAGCAAATCCTGCAAACCCGCTATAGTCATAACATCACCATCCGGGAAGAAAATAATATTGCCGCACTGGAAGTGATGAGTCGTTTTACGATTAATCCTAAGTGGCTGATTTATTTACCACCTACCATGTCGCCGGCTGAAACCAGCCAGCAGCAAGGATTGCTGGAGTATCCTGCGGAGGCATTACAATATTACAGAGAAGCAGGCATAGAAAAGGTGATCTGTGAAGAGAAACATATGGGTTCCCGCGCCGTGGTGATTGTTTGCCGTGATGAAAATGTGGCGGAGCGCCGGTTCGGCGTTACCGGGGAAGGTAACGGGGTTATATATACGAGAACTGGCCGTTCCTTTTTTGCAGACAAACAAACCGAACAGGATTTCATTGCCCGTATCAACGCTGCCCTTATCAGCACTGGTTTTTACGAAACCTTTGATACAGACTGGGTATGTCTGGATACAGAGCTGATGCCCTGGAGCGCCAAGGCACAGGCCCTGTTGCAAACGCAATATGCAGCCGTAGGTACCGCCGCAGGTAAGGCCTTGCCGGAGGTGGTCAATGCTTTACAGCAGTCTATCAGCAATGGCGCCCCGGCGCAGGCATTGCTGGAGAAATATACGCAGCGCCTGGAACAAACCACCAACTATGTGAAAGCCTACCGCCAGTACTGCTGGCCGGTAAATTCACTGGACGACTATAAGCTGGCGCCGTTTCATATCATGGCCACGGAAGGAAAAACCTGGTTCGATAAAGACCATGAATGGCATATGTCTGCCATAAAAAATATTTGTGCAGGGGATGAACAATTACTCCGGGCTACTCCTTATCGTTTGGTAGAAATAGGCAATGCCGCCAGTGAACAGGCCGCCATCCATTGGTGGGAATCGTTAACAGCGGCCGGTGGCGAAGGAATGGTAGTGAAACCCTATACTTTCCTCAGCAAGGACGCTAAAGGACTCATACAGCCAGCTATCAAGATCCGAGGAGCAGAATACCTGCGTATCATTTATGGCCCTGAATATGATGCCGCTGAAAACCTGGAGCGCCTGCGCAACCGCAAGCTGTCCGGCAAACGCTCGCTGGCATTGCGCGAATTCGCACTGGGCCTGGAAGGACTCGAAAGATTTGTAAATAAAGATCCTTTACAGCTGGTGCATCAATGCGTATTTGGTATTTTAGCGTTAGAGAGTGAACCGGTAGATCCCCGGTTATAAAAAACAATCGCTGTTAAACATCTTTCTACATTTAAAAATATAATTATGAAAGCCGTAGCCGTATCAAAATTCAAAGACATTCCTGTTGTGATGGACCTGCCGAAACCCGCTGTAAGACCAGGCACTGTACTGATTAAGGTAGCCGCTGCCGGCATGAACCCTTTCGACTGGAAAATGATTGATGGTATTATGGACAACGGAAAAATGCCACATCAGTTTCCACTTATCATGGGCGTTGATGGCGCTGGCACGGTGGAAGAAGTAGGGGAAGGCGTTACCCGGTTTAAGAAAGGCGACAAAGTATACGGGCAATTTATTCATGCACCGATTGGTGAAGGATCTTACGCCGAATATGCCATCGTGCCGGAAAAATCAGGGATTACCCTTGCACCTTCCAGTCTTTCTGCCATAGAAGCCGCCGCAGTACCCACCGCAGGAATGACAGCCCAGCAACTGTTGGATAAACTGGATCTGCAGGATGGCGATACGCTGCTCATTAACGGCGCCACTGGCGGCGTAGGCTCTTTTGCTACCCAACTGGCGGCCGCACAGGGCATCAAAGTAATTGCTACGGTCACAGATGCAGCATCTGCCGAACGCATGAAAAAGCTGGGTGCAGCAGATACGATTAATTATAAAGAATCGCCTTTAGCCACACAGGTGAAAGCTAAGTATCCCGAAGGCATCGACGGCCTTATTGACCTGGTAAGCGATGGCGCTGGCTTTACCGCCAATCTCGACTTGTTGAAATCAGGCGCTGGTGCACTCACCACCGTGTTTGTAGCAGATGAAGAAGCGCTCAAGTCCAGGAATATACATGGCGGTAATTTTGAAACACAAGGCAGTGCCGCCTCGCTGGATACCTTGTCGCTGGTGATAGACAGAGGCGTATTAACGATTCCGGTAGAAACTAAAATTAAGCTGGAGGACGCGCCTGCCGCCGTAGCATTAAGCCGGCAGGGAAAAGGAAAGGGGAAAACAGTGATTGTTATATAAGCTTTTAGCTGTTAGCTTTTAGCTCTTAGTAAATGTTTTGTTGGTCTTCGCTGCATTTACTAACAGCTAACAGCTAACAGCTAACAGCTAACAGCTAACAGCTATCTAGCTATTTACCGTCGCTTTAAACAGCTCAACGCCGCTATCAGTGCTGATTTCATAAGAAGCACCATATACCGTAAACACGCATTGGCCTTTTTGTACCGCCAGCGTATCATCTCCCTTTACAGTACCAGCACCATTCATTACAATCAATATTTCAGCTGCTTTGGCGGTATGTTTATAAACCTTTCCTGCAGGAATATCTATTTTGCTTACTTCAAAATCAGGCGCCGGAGAAGGATAAATTCTTTCCAGTCCATCTGCACTTATATTGCCTTTAATGATGTTGGGCTCTACACCTTCAAAGCGGGTATGCTTCAGTAGTTCCGGTACATCCACGTGTTTAGGGGTAAGACCACCACGCAGCACATTGTCTGAGTTGGCCATCAGCTCTACGTTCTGGCCTTCGAGGTAGGCATGCGGAATGCCTGCGTCCTGGAACACGGCATCACCAGCCTGTACCTGCATGATATTAAAGAAGTATATAGAGAAGATACCACGATCAATTTTATCTATGCTGCCCGGATCATTTAATACGGCGCGTGCTGCCCAGAAACCAGGATTCGATTTAGATAAACGGTTGGCTTTATAGTCTGGAATCATACGGTCAGTCAGCGGCCGGAGAATAATATTCACCAGCGACTGCGGCATTTCCATTACATTTTTATACAGACCATAGTAGCCTTCTTTTTCGTATATGCTTACCAGTGAGGTAAACTCCGGTGTGGAGGTTAATACCTGCCGCAGTTGTGCATCTGGTAAGAAACCATGCAGGAGATAAAACTCGCTCAATGCCACCATAATCTCCGGTTTATGGTTATCGTCTTTATAGTTCCGGTTAGGTGCATTTAAAGGAATGCCTTCTGCATTTTCTCTCGCAAAGCCTTTCTCTGCCTCAATTTTTGTAGGATGTACCTGAATGGACAACATATCTTTTACATCCAGTATCTTAAAAAGGAAAGGCAGCTCTTTGAATTTTTCCCATACTGCCGGGCCGGTAATATTGGCCGGGTCCTGCTGTATCAGCTGGTTCAGCGGCAATGGTCCGTTGGCAGTAGTAACGAGGGAAGGAGCGCTTTGATGTGCCCCCATCCAGTATTCCGCACTGGGTTGATCTGTTGGCGCAATACCTAACAGTTCAGGAATATATTTAAATCCGCCCCATGCATAATGCTGTACTTTTCCTTCCAGTCTGAATAAGTTCATATATGGTTATCTGTTTACTTGTTAAATACCAGAGAATTGATAAATTTATATGCCTGCAAAAATAGGTGTTAAGTGGTACATTTTAAGTACCCCCGGAAAGTAAATATTTCCGCCGATTGTTTGTTTAACCCAAGCCAAATAAAGCATGTTGAATCATTTAACCCTGGGCCAGCGCGGCGAAAACATTGCGCAGGCATATGTTAGCCGGCACTGCACGCTGCTGCATCTCAACTGGAAGTCCGGAAGGCGTGAAATAGATATCATTGCCACAAAGGAGCATACCATTTATTTCATAGAAGTAAAAACACGGAGTACTGCGCGCTTTGGCTGGCCGGAAGAAGCCGTGAACTTTCGTAAGGAAGAACATATCCGCAGCGTAGCCGATAATTATTTGCAGCAGTATCACCTGCATCCTGTTGCGATCAGGTTCGATATTATTGCTATTACTTTTTCGGGAGATGAATATGAATTGGTCCACTTCAGGGATGTGTTCTGAGCGATTTTTTGTCTTACTCAGGATTATACTGATTTTGATGATTTTCCGGATTTTTGCTTTTATGATTTTGAAAAGATTTAAAAAGATTAGCGGAGACTGACGTGGATATCGCATCGGTCTCCGCTAATCTTTTTAAATCCGGAAAAACAAAATCCGGAAAATCATCAAAATCAGTATAATCCTGAGTAAGACAAA
>NZ_DATCVJ010000044.1:0-9594 GCF_036566945.1 Chitinophaga sp.
TGTCTGTTGCATGTTTAAACATCTGGTTGAAAGACATGGGCAGCGATATGCAAATATGTATCCAAAGATTGGGCAACAGCTAATTTTAAGATAATTATAATATATACTTTTTCATAATGTAATAAATCGTTATTATAAAAATCCTTTTGTTACTCTTTTACGTTAATCTAGGGAGAGTCGACCATGCATTACCTGTTTTGAAAATTTGATTATCACTACTTAAACTACCACCTTTTTTATCGATCTAAGTACTGGCATTGAGTGAATTGCTTGAGAATCAATTAAATTAATTAAAGAAAGTCATGTTTTAACCGCCGCCTGGCATCCTCTGAATACATCTTTTACCCCTTTTTTTGTTTAAATTAGTTAAGGCAAAACTTAAACATTATGTCGTCTGTTGAATTTAACACCTTGCTTATCGGAAACGCCGATTTCCTGAAACCCTTCGCTTTTACCCTCACGAAAGACGCCGAACAGGCAAAAGATCTTTATCAGGAAACCCTTTTCAGAGCCCTTTCCAACCAGGAGAAATACCTGGAAGGCACCAATATCCGCGCGTGGCTATTCACCATTATGCGAAATATTTTTATTAACCATTACAGAAAAAAATTGAAACATCGGATGGTAGCAGAACCGAGCGCCAGCGATTTCTTCATTAATTATCACCAGCATACTGTTACTAATAAAGCGGCCTCTAACTTACAGATGAAAGATATCCACGTGGCAGTATATCACCTGCCTAATATCTTCAAAAAGCCATTTATGCTTTATTACGAGGGGTACAAATATTTCGAGATTGCAAATATTCTACAGGAACCGCTGGGAACGATTAAAAGCAGGATACATTTCGCCCGGAAAATACTCAAATCGCAGGTTCCAAGACAATAACAAACCACGCAAACATTAACATAAACTATCCAGCCCGAAAATAACTTTCAGGCGGGATAAACCTGTCTATGAGCGGTAATAACCATATACCAGCCGCAGATAGTGTTCCTTGAGATGGGATTGGAAATAAAATGCCGTCACCATGATAATGGCAGCCGCACAAAGGAAACCCGGATGAGGCCAGATATAATAACCCCCCAGGCATAACACCAGATAGCGGGCATATTCCAAATAAAATACCCATTTCTTTTGCTCCATAATAGCGCCACAGTTGATCAGCGTAAGCAGAATCAGCAAGGCAACACATACCTGTATAAATACAGGCACATAATGTTCCAGCAACAGAAAAGAAAATAATACAAGCAGCGTGGCCACTATTTGCCACAACACATAATTAAAAAGTTTAGGCGTTTCCGTTATATGCGGATTGCGTAGCAGGAATTTATCCTCCAGCGCCTGTCTTGCTCCCGGATCAACATTATCTGGTTTGCCGAAAATGATACGCAGCCTGTTTCTCCAGCCCTTCGCCTGCCTGGCCGAATAAAGCATCTCCAGTATAAAATGAAAATGCTGCCACAGAAAGCTATTGCTTTCCAATGGCTTCGTTAAACCATACACCGGTTCTTCCTCTTCTTTCACAAAAGTGCCGAATAACTTATCCCAGATGATAAATACATCTCCATAATTTTTATCGAGATACTGAGGATTACTGGCATGATGTACCCGGTGATGCGAAGGCGTAACAAGAATATATTCAAGGATACCCAACTTCCCGATAGTACGGGTGTGAATGAAAAACGGATATAATCCATGCACCAACAACATGCTCGTAATCATCGCAGGAGGAAAACCGATTACGGGCAGAATAGCCCAGAACCCGGTACGCACAAATGCCTGAAACACGGTAATACGCGCAGATACGGTATAGTTAAACTCTTCACTCTGATGATGTACCACATGCGCACACCAAAACACGGTTACTTCATGCGCCAGCCGATGATACCAATACCAGATAAAATCGGTACATATCAGCAACGCTACCCACAACAATACACTGGATTTAATATCAAAGATGGCGTAATGACGATACAGATAATCGTATACAAAATAAAAAAGCCCCACTGTAAACGTGTCCAGTAAGCGCTCGGCTATACCCACACTCAGGTTGGTAATGGAATCATTGAACTTAAAATAAGTCTTCCCTTTTTTACGTGACACCAGGTATTCCAACCCAATGAAAGTCAGGAAAAAAGGAACTGCCAATGCCAGGTAGTTTAAATGCACTTGTTTAAATTTTAAATCCGGAAATCCTTGATCATAAGACATAGGCTCATACACGGTGCCAGCCCATGTATAGGTATCATAAATAAGTATCTGGTGGTGGTAAACTAACACAATGATAAGTAATAAAAATTAAATATCCTACTATTTTACTAGACTAATAAAAACGAAAGGCGAAAAACAACTTTCGTCGTCTTCCGCCCCCGCGTCATTGCATCTGTTTTTATTAATCTTCCGGAGATCCACCGTCGGCCATTCTCACCACTTTAGGAACAAAACTTCCAATCACTTCCACCAGGTCCGTTTGTGCAGCCATCACCATATTGATATCCTTGTATGCACCCGGTGCTTCATCCAATCCGCCACCAATCAATGTAACACCATGCTCCTGCAATATCTGTGTCAATTGCTGATCTGTAATCGACTTCTGTGCCTGGGTACGGGACATCAGTCGCCCGGCGCCATGCGATGCCGATTGCAGGCTACTCACCTCTCCTTTTCCTCGCACAATAAATCCAGGCGCCGTCATAGATCCGGGAATAACACCCAGTACTCCTTTGCCGGCAGGTGTGGCACCCTTACGGTGTACAATCACTTCTTTGCCCTCATACGTCTCTTTCCAGGCGAAATTATGGTGGTTCTCTACCCTTGCCAGCAAGGTTGCTCCCATGGCCGCTATTAACCGCTTATGGATCAAATGATGACAGGCAGACGCGTAGTCACCCGCCAGGTTCATGGACAGCCAGTATTCCTGCCCCGCTTCTGAATGCAGATCCAGATAAGCCAGATGCCGCGCTTTCTCCGGCAACGGACACAAGTCTTTTGCCACCTGCGTATAATGCCCGGCGATTTGCGCACCCAATCCACGGGAACCGGAATGCGATAACAACGCCACATAGTTACCTGGCGCTAACCCCCACTCATTCTGTGCATCTGTGATAGTGGCAATCCCCCACTCCACAAAGTGGTTACCAGAACCGGAAGTTCCCAGCTGCCCTGCTGCCTTATCAAACAGATTTTTCACGAAACGTATCTCCTTAAACTCGTTTCTTTCCAATACCGGATCTGCCTCTCTTGTCTTCCACTCCACACCGGCACCGAATTTCGTCCAGTTCATCAATTGCTTTTTGTATTCACCGGTATTTGTCAATAAAGATTGTTCCGGTAAATCCAGTATACTCAAACACATACGACAACCAATATCTACACCCACACCATAAGGAATCACGGCGTTATTTGCCGCTAATACTCCCCCAATAGGCAACCCATACCCCTGATGCGCATCCGGCATTAAAGACCCGGCCACGGCAACGGGTAAACGAACGGCGTTATTCAACTGTTGTATTGCACCATCCGCAATATTGCCTAACCCAAAAACCGCGTATGGAACAGGGGTTTCACGCAATGCAATCTCAACAGGCGCCGCTGGTGTCAGCAACTGCTCCGCCACGGGCCCTAACTTATCATCGGCCAGATAAGCAGCAGGATCCGCCAATACTTTCTTTAAAATATCTATGGCTTCGTCACGGGTCAGATGACTGAAATATTCTTCCATCACTTTGATGGCTAAACGAAACACGGGTCTTTTGGGGTAACCTAATTCCAGTAAGGTTTTACCACCTACTTTAAATTTTGACATATAGGGTCATTTTTGTCATACCATTCTTCCTGCAACAAATGTTGCAGGGTCACTTTTGAATAGGGTCATTTATATTCCAGCTTATGCCGTTTCTTCCAGTACTTCTCTTCTGAATCCAATCACATGTTGCTTTCTTTCAAAAGACGGCTCATGTTGATTCGCTATTTCTGCAATGGTCATAGGCTTAGTAATCACACTATCGAAACCCATATGCTTTGATAATTGTTGTGCTTTATCTATCTGCAGGCGCTTAAATTCATACTTCGCAATTAACCGGCCTTTACGCAGCAAAGCGCTATCTATGGAAGATAAATCACTGTTAAACGAACATACCAGTTGTATATTCAAACAGTCTGCCAGCAAGCCGTCCGATAGATTCAACAAATTAGACACAGATGAATTTCCGGAAAACTTTCTATCCATAATTACATTTTCTGCATCTTCTATGATCACCACACAATTAGGATTATCGATGAGCAATTCCATGAATTCCGGATTCATAATATTGTTGGCCAGATCCGGCGAAACAAAGAGTACACGCTTCTTAATTCTGCCAATCAGATAACGCAGATAAGTTGTTTTCCCTGTTCCGGGCAAGCCATGCAGCAAGACAATCCCTTTGTCTTTATCTTTCTTCAGACGTTGCTGTATTACTTTATCTATCTCTTTAAATTCTTCTTCATAAAACATTCCTATATCCAGTCGGGTGCGTTTTATTTCCAGGCTTTTTAGCTCCAGTCCTTTGCGACCACTGGTGATAAGATTTATTTCATGTGGTTCTCTGCGTTGCTTTTCTTTATAGCGTGTAACCATGTCCGTTACCTCTGTTACAAAAGCAGCCACTTGTCCGTTGTGCAAAATTTCGCACCAGGATTGCCAGAATGCTACCACGCAATTATTATTCAACACCATCAGGGTTTGATTATGCTTATACTTCTTCTTTTTGTTGTCATAATCAGTATACCGATGGGTATGCGTAATAATATTTGCATATGTTTTAGCAAAAGCGGCGGCGGCCTTATCGCCATCTACTTCATAAATATTGTTGATATCAGGGATCGCGTTAAAATGAACCGTATACACTCCCTTCGGATCAAAATGCTCACCATCAGTGATTTCGATGTTATTATTAACTATATGCTTCATGTTACGTTATCTCGTTATTGTGAATATATCCCTGCTGATAAAGATTTCCCGGAGCGCTGTGGCCCCGGGCAAATCGTATTTATCATGGGGGAAATTACAAGTTATCCTTATGATAACCTGATGTTGGGGGTTAAATTGCAAACAGAGACGAAAAAATATATCTTCAAAAGGAGAAGAAAGCGGAGCAGGATTACTCCGCCTGCCTGTTTTTATATGTACCTCCTCAAATAATCTTTTTTTGCAACACAAAAAAACCCGGTCTGTTTTCACGGACCGGGTTACTAACGTTAACGTATACACTACGTTAAGGCATAACCTGGCCCTTTAGCATTAATACTATTAATGCTATCCTGAAACCATTTACTGCGGCGGATCTGAACCCGTTCTGTAATTGCTGGTAAATTCATTATCACTAAACGATAACAAAAAAGCCCGGATCCAAGGACCCGGGCTTCTGTTACTTTTACAAATATTTTTGATCTACCTGTAAACATAAAACGCCCGGAACCCGCCACTGCCTTGCTCGAAGCAAGGAATTGCGTTGTCCATATCTAGATTGAAGCGTTTCATTTTTATAAGTTTTCTTTTATTATCAATTTTAACGATGCAAAGATAACAGGATATATTTTGATATTGCAAATTTTTAACAAAATATTTTCAAATATTTTTTCTATGCTTCCTTCAGCGGCATTTTTTTGTTTTCAAAATTTAAGGCTGTATCTATTACCTGTAGCGGGTTTCCCTCATATGTCCCTGATTCGAAACTATTCTTGTACATCTTCCGGATATCCCGCTTCAACTTATCTGTTTTGAGAATCGCTTTTACCGTAAATGAGCTAAAGGCATTGATGTAGCTTATCTGTTCCCTCGGGCGTATAGCCTTTAGGGATAGCCAGCCCTTCTTCACACCGTGAAACAATACCTCTGTGGGCGTAAACAAACTGGAAGCTCCGGCAGGCAATAAAGCAGGGCCATTGTCTGAAGATCTGAAAATGGATCGCGAAGGATATTCTTTCTGATAGAATAGCAGCAAAAAGCCGGAAGTGTGCATACTTCCGGCTTCAGTAACCAATCGGGACTAACAAAAACAGATGTTGATGGTCGACCTTAAAAAATTATATTAATACCGCACTCTCTTCGTACTCCTTCTGGAGCCGCTGCATCTGACGGATATGCCGGTCAATATGCTTGGTGAGGAAATAGATGTATTGGTATATATCGAGCTTACCCAGCTGATTTACAGACATATTAGTAAACACCAGGACTCCTTCTCCATTTTTGAGGAGAGACAGGTTATACATGCATTGTGCATACTGCTGTTTCAGGAGGGCTTTTACCTCTTGTATATTTTTAAAGCCAGTAGGCTCCATATGTTCGGGTCTTACCCAACCAAAGGATTTACTGCCGATAACATCTATCTGGCTAAATTTATCCTGATAATCCGCCGGGAGTATTACGGTGTGGCCGGTCTTCTTACGTTCCAGCGCACGACGGGTACTTTTGTTGATGATCAGCAACAGGAAATAATTGGTCAGCGTAATATGCTCCAATACTTCTCTGATATTCCACTGATCGCGGTCTGGTTTGAAATGCAGTAATGCCTGGTCTTTTTCAAACCACTGATCTAACTCTTTGAAATTGGTGAGTAATGCCTCTCTTACAACTTGAATAACGTTTCTCATCATCTAACGTTTTTGGGATTATGCACTTTGCTGTTTGCTAATGAAATGGGTTAGCGCATAACTTCATTTAAAAAATATTTTGTTTGCCATTTTTATGCCGGATTTGGCCACAAAAAAACCCGGCCGTATTTACGGACCGGGACTAATAATGTAGAGAGAGATCTCACATTACCGCATACCGAGTCCGTATGGCTTTTTTAAGGCAAAGCCATCCCGTTTACACCACGAGGTGTATTTTTTTTGCATTACAGTTATCTTTTGAAATTCTTTCAATGTCGTCATTTCAGTACTGCTTCAAAAGCAAAAAGTCCCACACCTTCTCGAGTGCGGGACTTTTGTTTATATCGTTTGATAACTTTTTCTATCGTTAACAATCGGTGCAACACGCCCGCAATCTGGCCTTGACCTGCTTTTGTTTGCAGGCCATCGCTGAAATCTCGTATGTTGATATAAGTTGCACAGTTATTTTTGTTCTTGAAACAAAGATAATTTTTATTTTTTTTATTACACAAAAAAACACCCTACTTTTTTCATAGACTTAACAATTAGTTTAAAGTGCAACTATTTCATATGGGTATATCAGAACAAACTCAATTGTGAATTTGGCCGGCGGAAAGCCTCTGTATTGAATTCGAAGCGTTCCTGGTTCAATCCGTTCTTTTTGGTGTGAATTTTAAATTGTTGTCTGATGAGTTCTGCGATGTTCCCTTCTCCCCTCATCCGGCGTCCAAATTCGCTGTCATTCACCTGTCCGGCGTGCATTCCTTCTATATGATGCCATACCTTATCCGCCCGGTCAGGGAAGTTTTTATAGAGCCAGTCGTTAAAAATGATCTTTACAGCATCGTTGAGACGTACCACCGTATAGCCGGCATACTTAGCCCCATTGGCAGCTGCGGCTTCCAGCAGGCGGGGAATTTCATGGTCGTTCAGGCCGGGAATAATGGGCGCGGTCATAACGCCAACGGGTATACCGAGATCGCTCAGCTCCTTCACTACCTTAAGCCGTTGTACCCCGGTAGCTGTACGTGGCTCCATTTTCAGCCGCAGGTCCTCCTGCAGCGTGGTAACAGACAGGTACACGCATACCAGGTTTTCCTGAGCCAGCTGCTGCAGCAAATAGCGGTCCCGCAGTACCAATGAGTTTTTAGTGATGATGCCCACCGGCTGTTTATACTCTAACGCCACCTCCAGCAGCTGCCGGGTGAGCCACATTTTGCGCTCCACGGGCTGATAACAGTCGGTATTGCCCGACAGGGAAATGGGCTTGGGCACCCAGTTCTTGTTATCCAGGAACTTACGGAGCAACGCCGGGGCATTATGTTTTACGATGATTTTACGCTCGAAATCAAGACCGGCACTCAGGCCCCAATACTGGTGCGTGTTCCGGGCATAGCAGTAAATACAGCCATGCTCGCAGCCCTGGTAAGGGTTCATGGAAAACCACATCCCCACATCCGGACTGTCTACCTTGTTGACCAGCGTCTTTGCATGTTCTTCAAATATTTGGGTAGGTACATCCGCCTGCCACCACTCGTCAATACCTTCGGCATGTTCCTGCGCATATTCATCCGTGAGAAATTTATTCTTCGGATTAATCTGCGCACCACGGCCTTTATGATATTGAGGCGCTGATCCCCCTTCCTGGAACGGCAAAGTCATAACTAAATATTTTAGTAAAACTACTAAAATATTTAGTTATTTGTAAAATTTGTTTTAAGCGGTCAAATTAGATAATCTCCATCTGCTTCATCAGGAAGGTGGCATTTTTGTTACGTGCAATGCCTTCGCGGATGCGATAGTCGAAGTAAAGATGATCCTCCTGGATAGTGCTTTCGAAGCAGTAGTTGCGGATCTTGTTGGGATAGGCATCTTCCAGCTGCCCCAGTTCCAGGTCGTGCGTGGCAATCATACCCAGACAATTATACCGCAGGAAATGCTCTATCAGGCTGCGGGAGCCGGAGAGTTTGTCTTCCGAATTGGTGCCTTTGAGAATTTCATCTAACAAAATAAATACCTGCGCTCCTGTTTTCAGCTGACGGATAATATGCTGTAAACGCAGCAACTCCGCCTGGAAATAGGAAGTGTGGCTGGCGATGGAATCTTTGATACGCATAGAAGTCATGATATGCATAGGACTGAATAGCAGCCGGTCTGCACATACCGGTGCGCCACACATGGCCATCAGTAAATTGGCGCCCACACTACGCAGGAAGGTACTTTTTCCGGACATATTAGATCCGGTGATGATCAGGAAGCTGTCTTTTACGCCAGCAGCGCCGTCATTTTTCACACATTCGCTGGCGGGGATCAACGGATGCCCCAGCGCAGTAGCTTCCAGCACACGCGCTTCCTGTGGCTCCGGCCAGGAAAACTGCGGATGATTATACGCATAGGTGGCGAGACTATTCCACAATTCGAATTGCGTAATCACATCAAACCATTTGACGATCTGCAGCTTGTGTTGCTGCTTCCAGCGCTCCAGTCGCAGGATACAATGGAAGTCGTATAACATCAGGGAATTGAGGATTAACCCTACCAGCAGGTTCAAACGCTGATCAAAGGCGCCGCTTACCCGCGCCAGTCCCTGCAAAGCCACATCTGCCTCTTTCGCAATATCCTGCTGCTCCTGGAGTAAGGCAGACTCCTTAAAAGCACCCGTTTTAATCAGGTTGAGCAAAATCGAAAACTTATCCAGTATGCGCTCCTTACGGGACATGAGTCCATACTGCGCCATGATGTCTTTCTGGTTAATACCCAGTAAAAACCAATTCACGATAATCATCATCGTTAAGGGATACCAGTGCCCGCCCACAATGCCATAAGCGATAGATGCTGCCACCAGCAAGGGACTTAACCAGATGGCCGTCTTGATCAGTTTACTATTGATAAAATGAAAAGGCATTTCCAGCCAGGTGGCAATTTCCCGGCGGTCGCTCTCCTCTTCTTTTGCGAGCA
>NZ_DATCVJ010000045.1:0-7302 GCF_036566945.1 Chitinophaga sp.
CAGGATTATACTGATTATACTGATTTTCCAGATTTTTACTTTTTGATTTTATGATTTTGATTTTATGATTTTGAGAGATGTAATAATAAAGATAAGCGGCCACTGGTAAGAGATGTCTTACCAGTGGCCGCTTGCCTTTATTATAGTCTCAGGATTAAAAAATTATCGATTCCTCATCATCTTCCAAAAACAAAATCATAAAAGTAAAATCTGGAAAATCAGTATAATCAGTATAATCCTGGGCAAAGACAAAAAATCTATTGCAGGCAATATTTATAAATGAAAGCCGCTGCGGCAGCGCCAGCCAGTGGGCCCAATATAGGAATCCAGGCGTAGCCCCAGTCGCTGTCGCGTTTTCCTGAAATAGGCAGGAGGTAGTGCATGAGCCTGGGTCCTAAGTCACGGGCGGGATTGATGGCATAGCCGGTAGGGCCGCCGAGTGACATACCGATAGCTAATACCACGAACGCTACGGGTAAAGCATCCAGCGAGCCTATACCAACGGTAGGACCGGTAATGAAGCAAATGGCCAGTATGAATACCATGGTAGCCAGGAATTCCGTAAGGAAATTGTACTTAGGATTGCGGATAGCGGGAATGGTGCAAAACACGCCGAGTTTGGTATCTGCATCGGGTGTTTCATCGAAATGTTTTTTATAGCAAAGCCATACCAGCAGTGCGCCCAACATGGCGCCGCCGAGTTGGGAAGCTACGTAACCGGGTACTTTTTCCCAGGGAAATTTTCCCTGCAAAGCTTCTGAAAAAGTAACCGCCGGATTGAGGTGGGCGCCACTATATTTGGCGGCGGTATATACGCCAATAAATACGGCCATGGCCCAACCCATGGTGATGACTATCCAGCCGCCCTGGTTGCCTTTTGACTTGTTGAGTATAACGCTTGCTACCACACCATCTCCCAGTACAATGATAAATGCGGTTCCTAAAACTTCTGCTAAATAAGGTGACATAAGTTGAATGAAATATTAATAACGTGGAAAAATGTTTATTCTTCAGTCCATGCCTGTGCTGCTCTGATGGCGCGTTTCCAGTCTCCACATAATCTTTTGCTTTCTGCGTTTTCCATGGTTGCATCAAAGGTGGCGTCTATCTGCCATTGCTTTGCGATGGTTTCAATGCTATCCCAGTATCCAACGGCGAGTCCTGCCAGGTAGGCAGCGCCGAGTGCGGTGGTTTCTGTGATAACGGGACGCACTACACGAAGATGGGTGATGTCTGCCTGGAATTGCATGAGCAGGTTATTTTTGGTAGCGCCGCCATCTACACGAATTTCGGTGATGGGCATGCCGGCATCTGCTTCCATGGCTTTCAGCACATCCATGGTTTGAAAGGCAATGCTATCCAGTGCAGCGCGGGCAATATGTGCGGCGGTAGAGCCTCTGGTAAGTCCTACCATGGTGCCCCGTGCATGTTGATTCCAGTAGGGAGCGCCCAGTCCGGCAAAAGCAGGCACCAGGTATACACCATCACTGTGAGGAACGGTGGCGGCTAGTTTTTCCACATCAGCAGAGTGGCGGATGATGCCTAGTCCGTCGCGGAGCCATTGTACTACGGCGCCGCCGATAAAGATGCTGCCTTCCAGTGCATAGGTGGTTTTACCATTGATTTGCCATGCTACGGTGGTAAGCAGATTATTTTTAGAAGGAATGGGCTTGTCGCCGGTATTCAATACCATAAAACAACCGGTGCCATAGGTGTTTTTGATCATGCCGGGTTGTGTGCATAACTGCCCGAACAAGGCAGCCTGCTGATCTCCGGCAATTCCGGCAATCGGAATGCGATAGGGGGTAAGATTGGCTTCTGAATAGCCATATACTTCGCTGGATTGTTTTACTTCCGGCAGCATGGAGGCGGGAATATCGAAGAGAGATAATAATTCGGTATCCCATTTCATGTCGTGGATATTAAACAACAGTGTGCGGGATGCATTACTCACATCGGTAATGTGGAGCTTGCCGTTGGAAAAGTTCCATACGAGCCAGCTATCTACTGTACCAAATGCGAGTTCGCCGTTTTCTGCTCTCTTGCGGGCATCGGGGATGTTGTCGAGCAGCCATTTTATTTTGGTACCGGAGAAATAAGCATCCAGGCGTAAGCCTGTCTTATCTTTTATGAGTTGCTCTTTTCCTTCTTTGATGAGTGCATCGCAATAGGCAGCGGTGCGGCGATCCTGCCATACGATGGCGTTATGGATGGGTTTACCGGTTTTCCTATCCCATACAATGGTGGTTTCGCGTTGATTGGTGATACCAATAGCAGCGATATCCTGACCGGTCACCCTGGCTTTGAGGATTGCTTCTGCGGCCACGCTGGCCTGGGAAGTCCATATTTCCATGGCATCATGCTCTACCCATCCGGGTTGTGGAAATATTTGTTTGAATTCTTTCTGGGCAACGGCTTTGATGCTGCCATCGTGATCAAAAATAATCGCGCGTGAACTGGTGGTGCCCTGGTCCAGCGAAAGGATATATTTTCCCATTAGGTGCTTTGTTTATTGCGTGTTCGGGTATTCGTGGATATTATCTTTGAATTTAAATAAATTATCCAACAAAACACGATCATCTTTCCAGGGTAAAATATAACAGGAGGTAAGGGTAAAAAAAATCCCCGGCGCAATTACTGCACCGGGGATACACCATCTAAAAAATATCTGTAATTACATTTTCTTTGCATCTTCCAGGAACTTCGCCAGACCGATATCCGTTAATGGGTGCTTCAGCAGACCCAGGATAGAATCTAACGGGCAGGTACATACGTCGGCACCTACTTCAGCACATTTTACAATGTGGAGCGCGCTACGGATAGACGCTGCAAGGATTTCGGTTTTGTAACCCTGTAAGCTGTAGATCTGTGCAATTTGTGCGATCAGTTCTACACCATCCCAGTTGGTATCATCAATACGACCAATGAACGGAGATACATAAGCAGCACCTGCTTTCGCCGCCAGAATAGCCTGACCAGCAGAAAATACCAGGGTACAGTTTGTTCTGATACCGTTATCAGTAAACCATTTGATGGCTTTTACACCGTCTTTTATCATTGGAACTTTCACCACGATGTTTGGATGAATAGCTGCCAGTTTCTTACCTTCTTCAATAATAGATTTGAAATCTGTGGAAAGCACTTCAGCACTTACATCACCGTCTACAATTTCGCAGATATCTTCGTAATGCTTAATAATAGCAGCTTCACCTTTAATACCTTCTTTAGCCATCAGAGATGGATTGGTGGTTACACCATCGAGAACGCCGAGATCGTGAGCTTCCTGTATTTGCGCCAGATTAGCTGTATCAATAAAGAATTTCATACTATATAAATTAGTTGTCAGGAAATGAACCGTTTGTGGAAGGTGCTGTCATTAGTGAAAGAGGTGGAGAAAATAGCAACCAGATACTATTGACAAGCAACTAATGACAATAAAAAAAGAAAAAAAAAGGCAAGTTACTTATATCGCACCGCTACAACCACCTACCCTTGCTACATTCCTGTCCTGGGGGAGTTCAGTAGGAGCTGGTCGTATAAGACTTGCCGGTTGCAAAGGTAATATAATGTGTTGAATCTCCAAATATTAGCGCAAAAAAAGTTGAAGTTTTTTTAAAAACCGTATTCCGACCGATCCTTTTCAGGTTAATAATGTTATAGCTATGTATATCATGAGAAAATATACATACATAGTATTGGGGATCTTCGCCCGTCATTTAACACAAATAAATTTAACCTCTTATGCAAATTCTTCAAGCAAGTTCTTATGAAAGCAGTCGCGCTATGGGCGCCATGTTCACCGGTCCTTCTATAGTTGGGGGCGTGATCCTGACGGTTTTTTTCATCATCTGCGGATGGAAAATTTTTGTAAAAGCCGGTGAAGAAGGATGGAAATCTATTATTCCTATCTACAGTGGGATTGTGATGTGCAAAATAGTAGGCAAACCATGGTGGTGGATCCTCCTGTTTTTAATACCATTTGTCAATTTTGTTATTGCTATCTGGCTAACTAACCTGCTCAGCAAAAGCTTCGGCAAAGGTGTAGGCTTTACAGTGGGCTTGCTCCTCCTGGGCTTTATATTTTATCCTATCCTGGCATTTGACCGCACTATCGTGTACAAAGGACCGGCTGGAGATCCTACCCGTTTTAATCCCGTAAACGATGACCTGAATTCGATAGGTAGAACTATTTAAAGAGCATAAAGCGTAAAGCAAAAAGCTATTGAAGCGGACATAACGTTAATCATCCGCTTCAATAGCTTTTTGCTTTTGGCTTTACGCTTTATGCTAATTATTCCTGGTGGTGTAGTAGTTGTAATCATTCAGCACCGTTTCCAGGAAGTGAGTATGTGGTAAATCAGATTCAATATGCAGTACTTCCTTTACCCGGTAAGCCACTCTGGAGGCCAGCTCATCATCCTTCGCCATCAGTGCACGATCCAGCAACTCTTTTACTTTATTCATATCCCTGTCGGATAATTTCATGATCTGCGGAAACAGCGGCTTGTAATCAGTGTTGGATAAATCACGGAAGATGGTTTCTTCAATACTGCCTTTTCGTTTGGTACTAATCACAATCGTACCGGCTATTAAGTCGCCTAAACGCTGGTTGTAGGGCGTACGCACAATAGATACAATGGGAATAATCACCGGCACCAGGAACGCGAAATACAGTGGCGTTTCAATTAACCTGAATATCCATCTTATCAGGTGCTGACTAATGCTCGGTGCATTGCCCATCATACTCACCACCTGAATATGCAGTATTTTTTTTCCAGGTGTAGACCCGCTCATGGTGATTTCTGTAATCGGAAAATAGAACATGACAGGTATAAAAATGAATAGCACGTAAACAAAGATGTCGGCTTCCACATTCAGCCGGAAAGAGGTGAGTACAGAATAGGCGAGCAGAATATAGCACAGGCGAATAGCGAAATCAATCAGCCAGGCTAAAAAACGCTTCACGATATCTGCCGATTCAAATTCGAGATCAATGTTGAAAGAAGTTGGTATTTTTATATCTGCCATACTCAAATTTACATATTTGTTTATATATTGTTAAACGATTTAGTATGTTTGCCGGTATTCCCCCATTAGTGACCCATTACTGTAGGTAATATCTGTATTTAAAAGGGAAAGAAGAACTCAATATGAGAGAATCGCTGTTTATCAAAAAAAATTTGTCCCGCTGGAAGCAATACCAGGAGGAGCCCACAGATGACCCTGATGAAATGGCGGAAAGATTTGTATCTGTATTGGATGATCTGTCTTACGCTAAAACTTTTTACAGCTTCAGCAAAGTAACCCGTTATATAAACGGCCTGGCAGCAGGCATTTATCATCGAATTTATCAACATCGTAAAGAAGATGTTGGCCGCTTTCAGCTGTTTTTTAAATACGAATTACCGCTGCTGTTTCGCAGACACCACCGCCTGCTATTATTTACATTATGCTTCTTCCTGCTGTTCTGCATTATCGGTGCTTTTTCATCGGCGCATGACGAAACGTTTGTGCGGGGCGTACTGGGCGATGAGTATGTGAATATGACCGAACGTAATATTGCCAATAAAGATCCCTTTGGTGTGTATAAAGATGGAAATCCTTTGGCGATGTTTTTTCAGATCGCTATCAATAACATACAGGTATCTTTCTATTGTTACGTGGGCGGCATTTTCCTGGGTCTGGGCTCCCTTTATCTGCTGGTCCGGAACGGTGTGATGCTGGGCGTTTTTCAATACCTGTTTTTTACCCATGGGCTGGGCTGGAAATCAATATTGGTTATCTGGATCCACGGCACGCTGGAAATTTCCAGTATTGTTATTGCCGCCTGCGCCGGTATTATTATGGGTAAAAGCATTCTTTTCCCCGGTACCCGCAAGCGGATAGATTCCCTGCGGAAAGGCGCCAAAGACGGGATCAAGATCATGGTAACTTTAGTGCCTGTATTTATAGTGGCCGCATTCCTGGAAAGTTTTGTTACCCGGCATACGGAAATGCCACTGGTGTTAAGTCTCTTTATCCTGCTGTCATCGCTGAGTTTTATACTGGGTTATTTCATTTTTTATCCCATTTACCTGCATAAAAAAGGATATCGTTTAAGTGCGGAAGGGAAAGTCATCATCCCATTTATCCTTTCAAAGCAGTAACATGAAGAAATATTTTTGGCTGAAGAGCTGTCTGTTATTATTGCTTTGTCTTCCTGTAAAAAGCATGGCACAAGCGGTGTTGGAAGATACCGCAACCACGGAGCAGGCTGCCCTTCCCGTTGAGAGTACCCCGCAAGCAGCAGCTACGGATACTGCATCAGAAGAATACGAAGAAGAAACTGCTTATTACGAAAAACGCTACGTGTCGGATTCTCTCGTAAAAGCGCTGAAAGAAAATAAAAAACTGCAGTATCATGATATAAAACCGGAGCCACCAAAACATATTCCCTGGCTGGAAAAATTCCTGCAGGCGATGTTTAATTCTATCAGTGCGATCCGTTTTGTAATCATGTTTTTATTGCTCGCTGGCTTGGGTTTCCTGTTGTATCGGTATATGAAAGTCAATGGTATTTTCAAAAAGCCTGCACTGATAGATGGTTTGACGGAAATACAGGAAGAAGAATTGCATAGCGGGGAAGAATATGAAGAGAAAATAAAAACAGCTATTGCTGCAGGAGATACAAGACAGGCCATACGTTGGTGGTACCTGTATACATTGTTTCAGCTGGCCGGCCGGCAAATGATTGTAGCCGGCAGAGAAAAAACCAACAATGATTACCTGCGTAGTATGCGTAGTTCACCCTACTATAAAAAGTTTGCTACCCTCACACTGGACTACGAATATATCTGGTATGGCGGGTTTGAGGTGAGTGAAGATAATTTCAGGAATATTAACCAGGAGTTCAGGGATTTTAATAACGCAATAGGAAAAGCTTCGTGAATACTAAACCCATTTATATCATCGGAATAGTAGTACTGCTAGTAATAGTACTGGTGGTTGTTGGTGGCAATCTTGTCAGTGACCCGGCGGAGCAAACCACGGAAATGTCGCGTTCTACTTTTTCCAGTAAGGATAAGAAAGCTGGCGGTGCTTATGCGGCCTTTAAAATGCTGCCACAACTGTTCGACAAACATTCTATACAGGTTGTTACCAAACCTTTTGCACGCACCTACGAAAAGGAATCGGAGTTGAAATATAGCGGTAACGCCTACATCCTGGTAGCAAACGAATTGTTTACGACCGAAAAAGATGTGGATGCCATGCTGGAATATGTATCACCAGGCAATGAACTGTTTATTGCAGTGAATACCCCCG
>NZ_DATCVJ010000046.1:0-9484 GCF_036566945.1 Chitinophaga sp.
ACTTCGCATCCAGCATCTTCATAAAATACCCTCCTACTACACTCCTCGCCTGAAAACCAACCTGCCGGCCATCAGTGGTTTCATGCCAGTCGCTCAGCGGAACACGTGTAGGCGTGCCCGTAGCATAGGTGTATAGCGGCGCAACGAATGCACTAAAATCACTGGCGTTGTCGGTGAGTACGGCGGTCCACATAATCCAGTCCGACTTGGTGTAAGTCTTGCGGCTATCCAGTGGTAAGCCGAATTTATGTTGTTGCGTGAGATAGTAATTTATTTCTTTCTTGTATACGTCGGCAGGGAATAAATTAAAGTTCAGCACTTTGTCCCATACCATGTTGTATTTCTGGCTCCAGGTGTTTTTACTTTCGAAAGCGAGACTGAAATGATCGCCATCGTCGGCGAGTTTTGTCCATTTAGCGGCCATTTCTTTGGCGGCGGTTTCATATTTATCTGCGGTGGCAGTTTGTCCGGACATCCGCGCCAGCATGGCGTATGCACGAATACCGGCAATCGCTTTCAGCGAAAGGTTGGTATTACGTGCCAGGTGTCCTGCAAAGTCATCTGTACATAACTGGTTTGCCGGATCAAAACCTTCTTTCATCAGGTATTCGGCCCAGGTGGTGAGGGTGGCCCAATGTTTTTTGGCGTAGTCGGCATTGCCTTCTGCGCGGGCAATGGCGCCGGCCAGTATCAGCATGTTACCGGATTCTTCTACGGGCATACCTTCGCCATAGGCTTGTCCGTTGGCGAGTGGGTAGGTACCCAGATCATGCGCGGCGTAAGGCTTGGTGTAATGACCACTTTCAGAAAAATAGAAGATGCCGTTCATCATCCCTTTCAGCAAATCAGGATTGTAAAGTAAAAATAACGGAGCAGATGGATAGGTGATATCTACAGTATTGATACAGCCGTTGCTGAAATTTTCTTTGGAAAGAAAAAGAATTTCTCCCTGTGGACTCTTTACCAGTTTATGTCCGGAAATCGCCTGTCTGTAGGCCAGCTCGCAGAGTTTGGCGTAAGATTCACCACCGGTGGCTACGGCATCTTTATGCAGTTGCGCATTGAAGGCGGCGCACTTTTCCAGGATGCTGGCGTAGTCGGTGTAGGCAGCATTTAATTGTTTATCGATAGTTTGACTAGCATCATTTTTCCACCATGCTTTGAGGTTGGTGTTAAAGTATTGCAGGGCGAACAGATCGTCGTAGCCCAGCAGAAACAGTTGTTCTTTGGCGGTGCTGTTTACGGCGCCCAGGTTCACGGCGGTACTTAATACTACGTCTTTATCCAGTTTGGTACTGGCTACGGTGCCTTTGGCAAATGCCTGCATGGCATCGTCGCTGGTGCTGATGTATTGTACCGGATGTGCGGCCGTCGGAGCGGCTACATACATATAGCCCCAGTCTATGCGCAGATCATCCCCTTTCTTCTTTAAGATGGGTTGTTCTTTGGTGCCCGCTTTTAAAACAGACAGTTGGCCGGAAGTATATTTACTGGTGGTAACAGGCTGTGATGGCGTGTTTACGCTGATGTTGGAAGAAGCCCCGAAATACACAGATACCTGGTGGCTGGCGTTATCGTTGGCAGCTACTTTGTAGGAAATATAAGATACCGGTCTTGACAACAGCATCAGATCATCCATCAGTAATGGCGAGGTGAAGGTAAGCGTGAGGTCTACTTTGCCACAGGTGAAATTATAGCTGGTTTGCGTAGCAGTAATGTTCACGGCAGTCTGTACACCTTTCTCTATCCCTTTCTCGCCGGGAACGGCAGATAAACGCGAAATACCGGCATCCAGGAATGCGCCACCGGCGGTGTTCAGAATATGAATGGCCAGCACATTGCCTTTGCTTTTTAATTTACTTTTTACAGCATCTGGAATAGGGCGATAAACATATTTATTCAACCACCCTTCGTAATTATAAATTTCTTCTCCATTGAGGTATACTTTAATATTATCATCATGAGATATTTTTAAAAACAACTCCGCTGCTGATACGTCACCGATATCGAATGTTCTGCGGGTCCAGAGGTCATGGCTATGCCATGGCGTGCCGCCGGCGCTGGAATTGTCGCCGAACGGGGCTTTGCCCGTCTTCCAGGCTTTGTCGTCGTAGGCCGACTGCATCCAGTCCTCTCCCGGTGTCGTTTCCGTATACTTTACGGTGTACGCCTTTTCATCACTGGTAGGTACCAGTCCCTGATAGCTTTGTACATTTTGTCCGAGTACCCGGTAGCTAATGCCATCTACCTTTACCAGGCCGGTGAGTGATTGGGAAGCTCCCGTCCAATGGGTCGTAGAGCTGTTATTCAGCTCATCTGTGGTGGACCAGATACTAAAATAAGGATCATGCGTGATCAGAGGATAGGCCGGCGCCTGTTGTTGTGCTACCACACTGCTGCTTAAACCCAGCAATGCTACAAATGCAAATGTCTTCACCATAACGTGATTTAAAACAGTTAAGCGTATAAAATACAATTAATAAATCTATTACATTTTTCTTGTGAATTATAACCGTTCATAAAAAAAATGAATCTCAACAGTTACATATCTGCCACAAACGCCAATAGTACTAGCCGGACGCAAAAAAAGAGAGGGACATAAAAAAAGCGTAGACCCTGCGAACGCCTTGGAGGCCCTGAGAAGCCTTGTCAGTACGTATTTCAGATCTACGCGTATCTTAAATTAATTAAATTCGATACAGGTAAGGAGCGCAAAAATACACTTTTACATGAAATTCTGCATTAAATCTTATCAAACTATCCGGGAAAAATGGCAAACCATTCCGGACGGGCACGAATCAATACCGCAATACCCCATATCAGCAACGCCATCCCCAGCGCTCCCCAGGCCCGTTTGTTCTTCCAGCTCCAGCCCAGCATCACAGGCAATTCCCAGTATTTAATAAACACAAAAATAAGGATCCCGCCCAAGCCGGTCCAGGCTACCCACAGCATCCCCAGTTTCGATCCCTCCAATACCTCGGCACACAGGAACAGCAGGGTTAATGCCTGCATCCACCAATAGTTTTTGATACCCCCGCGGGTAATATCTGCAATAGATAATAATAAACACAGCCCCGTCAAAAAAACACTCAGCATCAGCAATGACTCAGGAAGGATCACCTGCAGTAACACCATCCATACGCCCAGCGATATCACCGCATAAGCCGCCAGGCGCCGGTCCTTTACCCTAATCCGATGATCCGGGAAGGGAAAAATCAAACGACTTAAAACTGACTCCATATGCCGTAACGGGGGTAATGCAAAGATGCCAATCATCACCGGCACCATCACTTCGTAACGATACCACACATCCGGACATACCCGCATCACCCATAACACCACTAGCGAGGTGAGTATAGCCGGCACCGATACATGTATAAAGGTGCGGCCTGCCGGATAGTAATCATCAAAACTATCCTTAATAATACTGGAATACTCCTTTACATGATGTTGACGTGTAAGGATGGCCGTTAGTTGTGTCCAGATCGTGACGAGGCCTATCTGAATCACCACTGTTCGCAGCACCACATCCGGTATCATCACACCAAAGTAAACAGCGGCAAGGCTCACTGCCAGCATCTCCCAGCTTAACATCCGGGGAGAAAACAAGCGCCGGAACAGCGGTGAAAAATACAGGACCAGCCTTCGCCATACGCCCGGTATATATCTACCAAACAATTGCAGCAGCGCAAAAGCCCCTACCAGCCCCGCTAAACCCAGTAACAATCTCGAAGCTGTAAATACGCCCCGGAGTGCCTGTAACCGCGACGGCGTTTTCATAGCATACACCAATTCTGTATTCGCCAGCAACTCGCTGCCCAGCAACTTCCCATCATCGGGTGAAATATTGCCCAGTTCGGACTGATGCTGCCGCCAGAAGCTGTCCGCCTCCACAGGCGTAGCCCAGGTATTTAATGTACCATACTGATACAACAAAGTTTTTTGATTGGCACTAAGAGACGTCAATATTTTCGCCAGGGCAATATCCGTGGCAAATGCCGCCTGGCCAATGGTTAACAGGAACAATAATATTTTTACAATACGCATAGTTGGTATAAAAATAATAAAAAAGAGCGAATGACGATCCGCCATCCGCTCCCTATAGTGATATCATTTTTTATTATCGTCCTGCCCCAAACCAGCTGTCAGGCACCGGTTGCAGCTTGCTGCCATTCACACTGTATTCCAGTTTGAGGGTATATCCCCCACCACCTTCTACAAAGGCCACCTTCACCGGATGCCAGCCTTTTTCCAACGCTACCTGCCCGCTCTTCTGAAAAGGAGCGTGCCAGCCATCGTTATTCACTACTTCCTGGTCGTCGATATATAAGATACCGCCATCATCAACCGTCAGGTAAAAACTGTAAATACCGGTAGCAGGTACATTAATGTAACCCTGTATCCGCGCACCAAAAGCGCCACCGCCTTTACCCATGCCTTCCGGAATGATGGCGTTGTTTACGCGTACACTGCTATCCGATGTCTGTTTTATTTTAGTGGCACTCTTATAAGCCCCTTTATAATAGTCCAGTTTTAAACCAGGCCGCGCATCTTTTACCACGGTAGCTTTACGATATGCTTCCTTGCGGTAATGCAGAGTATAAATGTCTCCACGGTTGCCCGCAGGGCTGAAAGCCGCCAGCTTAATGGTTTGTGGCTCGCTGATGCTGTAATGCGCCGGCAATACCGCCGCATTTTCACCCGGTATAGTACCGTCGGTAGTATAGCGGATAGTCATATCCGTTAGTGGCTTCTTTACCTCCAATGTCCCCTTGTCTACAAATACGTTGTCTTCTGTAAAGCCGTCCAGGTCAGGTAAACGATAATGCACACCTAAATAGTCCAGGCGTTTATATTGTTCGTTCAGCCGTTGGAGATAGCCGTCGTAGTCGTTGCGGTTCGTCCACAATACTTCCGCCAATGCTGTCATTCGTGGCATAAACATATAGTCCGCACGTTTTTCAGAGGGAATGTATTCTGTCCACATATTCGCCTGCGCGCCCATAATATATGCCGCTTCATCTGCCGTTAATCCCTTTGGAATGGGCTGAAAGTGATACACGTTATAAATGGAATTGCGATCCGGCGTACCATCAAAATACAGCGGATTACCTGGTGTCATGATCACATGGTTACCATGTTTGGCCGCCTTTATAGGGGCATCAGGCACCCAGGAACGCCAGTACATCAGCACTGCGGTAGGACTGATACCACCTTCCAGGATTTCATCCCAGCCAATCAGTGTTTTGCCTTTGGACTTGAAGAATACTTCCATCCGTTTTACAAAATAGCTTTGCAGCTCTTCCACCGTTTTCAGGTTATTGGCTTTCATCACTTCGGCACAACCGGGAGCCGCAGCCCAGCTGGTTTTCTCTACTTCATCAGCGCCAAGGTGTATATATTTTGATGGAAATAATTCGGCTATCTCTGTGAAAATATCTTCTGCAAAAGCAAAAGTAGATTCGTTACAAGGACAAATCGGCGTGGAAAAACTTTTACCCCAGCCTATTTCTCCGCTACATGCCAGGAATGGATAAGCCCTGATGGCCGCCATCATATGCCCCGGCATATCTATTTCAGGAATAATTTCGACATGACGCGCAGCGGCATAACGAATAATGTCTTTCATTTGCTCCTGTGTGTAGAAGCCGCCATACAAGGTTTTACCATCTCTATGGATAATATGCGTGGTGTCAATGGCCATATCCGGATTGGTCACGGCCTTTTCCATACACACGGAATCCTGGTTATTGAATTCGCGCCATGCACCCTGAGACGTTAACAGCGGATACTTTTTTATTTCAATGCGCCAACCCTGATCATCGGTCAGGTGCAGGTGCAGCTTATTCATTTTGTAGAGTGCCAGCAGGTCAATGTATTTCTTAAGATAATCTACAGAGAAGAAATGCCTCGACACATCCAGGTGCATACCACGCCAGCCATAAGCGGGATGATCTTTCACTTCCATGGCCGGAATAGTGATCTTCTTCAAATCCGGTGTAGTGGCGTCTTCTATACCCGCCGGCATCAGCTGCCGCAAGGTTTGAATAGCACGGAAAAAACCGGTAGGTGTTTTCGCGGTCATGAGTAACTGCGTGCCGCTGATGTCCAGCGTATAGTCCTCCTCTCCCGCCAGTGCAGGGTTCTGACGCATGACGATGGCGCCTTTCACCACTTTATCCGCCGTCAGCAGCGGTTTACCCAATGCCTGTGTAAGCAACAATTCCAGTTGTGCCGTTTCAATTAAAAAAGGCGACGGGTCCTCCGGCAATACCAGTCTGGTAGCCGGTGTTATCACAAATGTGCCGGTTTTAGCGGTCAGTTGTTGCGGATAGGGAATGATGGGGTAGCGCTGTGACTGCGCAAAAGTAACCTGCAGTAATAAACACAAAGCCCCTGCAAGCCCGAAAAGTTTCCTCATAATAATATCTCGTTAAAACATGATTCCAAAGGGCAAACCTAATAAGAATCAACCCATTAAACTAATGCCATCTTCGCTAATACTGTCGCAAAATTGTCCCCTCTGCGGGAGCTCATCTCTCTAAATACCTTTCTATAGGGAAGGCTGTAAAGGAAGCCTTCTTCATAAATACCCCTTAACACAAACGCTCCGTCAATCCTTATAATCATCAATTTTCAGCAGGGAAAAAAACTCCTCTTCCGGCAACTCTTTCACTTCTCCCGGCTGCAGGTTGCCCAGCAACAGGTCTTCAATAGATATCCGGATCAGGCGCTGACAACGATGATGCACTGCTCCCACCATCTTTCTTACCTGGTGAAATTTTCCTTCTGTCAGGGTAATCGTTAACCAGGTATGCGGGGCGTTATTTGGCAATTCCCTCGGATGATCAAACAATCCCGGAGGACGGGGAACGATTTCCACGCGGCAAGGCGTAGTGATGTACTCCTGCCCTTCCGCAATGCAAATGGCGACACCTTCTTTCAGCCGTTGTAAAGTAGCCTCACTCATGATGCCCTTCACCCTTACCAGGTAAGTGCGCTCATGTGGCGCCTTGCCCTGAAACAACAGCCGCGTTACTTTTTTATTAGTGGTTAATATTAATAATCCTTCCGAATCATTGTCCAGTCGCCCGATGGCATGCGTGCCTTCCGGGAAATCAAAGTCCAGCTCTCCCAGCAGCCGCACAGGATGCGAACTGACGAATTGCGAAACCATGTTGTGTGGCTTATTGATAATAAAGTATCGATCCATATAATGGTTCCAAAGTAAAGAATATTCCAGCGGATCTTTTGTTCAGGATTATACTGATTATAATGATTATACTGATTTTCTTTTTTGATTTTGAAAGATTAGAAAAAATAATATTCTTCTTTCTAATCTTCAAAAATCAAAAAAATCAAAAAGGACAAAAATCAGTATAATCATTATAATCAGTATAATCCTGAACAAAGACACTTCATTAAATCAGCAATATATCTATCCGGTGCGCCTGCACCAGCTGCTGCTGGGCCGACCAGGAAAATACGGTGAAGTAACCATCCTGCGACGCTACCAGTGCATGTGAGTCATGCTGATCATGCACAAACTGCGCGGCCGACAAATGCCTGGTGCCGCCAATGGCAGACGGATGAATCAAAGTAGGAATGCCACCTTCTATCGGCTCTGCAAGCAATACTTTGTCTACCGGCCACGCATCCCTGGCCCTGGTTATTTTAGCGCCAAAGGCGAGTAATTCCTGCTGATCGTTGACAATGGTAGCCCCATCCACCGCAGTAAGACCGGTAATATTTTCTACTTCTCTCCGAAGGGCATTTTGCCAGAAAATTTCTGTGACGCTTTTACCGTCATATCGCAACAGGTCCGCTACGCCCGAAAAGGCAGGATGGATAGGGTATTGCAGGGGATGTATAATAGACTCGCGCCACGCATCACTTTTGGAAGGGGTAACGAGTAAAATACCACCACGCTTATGCGCCCGCATGGATACGGCTATCTGTATCAGCACATTCACGCCGTTGTTCCATAAACAGGAAGGCGTAAGGCCCAGCAATGATTTAAGAATAGGCGGACTATCGGGTAGCAACCCACTGTCTTCATTGACCACTTTTACCTGGTCGCCGCGTAAAACGGCCACATTGGTAAACTTTCCCAATCCGGCAGCACGGCGGTGTTTCACCACCAGCAATCCCGGTTCAGACACATCCAGCACAAAACACAGGTTGGGCAATTTAATGGTAGTACCCCATACATACAGTTCATCACCTTCAAACCACACGCCTACATGAATGCCCGGACGTTCTACCCCCGGCGCCAGCTTGGTGAGCAGCTGCGGCGTTAGCAGCAAGGGCTTCTCAAACAGTAATGGCTTGCCGGCCTGTGATGGTGGCAAAAACGCCAGTGATATACGAATGGGATTACCTTCTTCTTTACGTAAACTGGCCCAGAAAGCCACGTCTATAATTTTCTCCACCTGCCGCGCTTCCGGCACAATGGCGAGATCATCTTCTCCATTCTCTTTCGCAGCAGAAAGATGTTTCTGAAAATGTGCTTCTATGGTCCCGGCTACCTTAGCGGCCGCCTGATATGTTGCTTCGTTAACTATTTCCATAATGCCAGGTACACTTTTAAGTCCGGATTAAACCGCTAAATTAAGGCTTTTCGATTTAGCTATCTGCCATTAGCCATTAGCTTTTAGCAAATGTAGTAGATCGGAAATATCTCCGCTGCATTTTGCTAAAAGCTAAAAGCTAACGGCTAATAGCTAAAATAATATTACTCCCGGCGAATTTACGGCTAACAAGCTATTCCATAAAACAGTAATTTGCTGATACTGTAACCACGTATGGAATTGAATACCTATAATGAAAGGGAACTATTGTTAAGCCTTGCAAAAGGTAATGACAATGCCTTTGCCGGCTTATTCCATCACTATCGTCATCGCATATACGCTATTGCTTTCCGTTTGCTGGGTTCCACCTCACAGGCTGAAGACACCGTACAGGATGTTTTTCTGAAGATGTGGCTAAAGCGGCAGGAACTCCATGAAGTCAGTCACTTCAAAGCCTATCTTTTTACGGTAACACGTAATCATATCTTTACTGCACTCAAATTGCTGGCCCGGGAGCAACTCATGGAATCCGAACTTTCTGCTACCATGATCTCGAATATCAAAGAGGCAGCTATCATTCAGAAAGAATATGAACAGATCCTGCGAAATGCCATCGCACAATTATCGCCCCAACAGGAGCTGATTTATAAATTAAGTAAAGAAGAAGGACTCAAAAGAAATGAAATTGCAGACCGCCTGCAATTATCTCCCGAAACCATCAAAGTGCATCTGGCTAACGCTATGCGCTCTATCCGCGCCTTCTGCCTGGCACGTATGGACCTCAATACCTTCCTGCTCCTGATTTGCCTTTTTAACTAAATCGAATTTTTTTTGCGGTACCCTAACCCATCCGTTTCGTTTTAGTGTCTCCTTATATAACAACCTTTATCAAATCGCTATTCATGACAGTA
>NZ_DATCVJ010000047.1:0-5575 GCF_036566945.1 Chitinophaga sp.
ATCTTTTTTAAATCTTCCAAAATCAAAAAACAAAAATCCGGGAAATCATCAAAATCTGTATAATCCTGAAAAAAGACAAACAATCGCGCAAAAAAAAGTCCCGGTGCAGGAAGCACCGGGACAAAATGATTTCATTTCACTTACTGTTCACGTTCTAAAAATGATTTCATTTACTGTTCACTTGTTACGCTGACGAGCAGGCATTTGTCGATGATTCCCTGCAATGTTGTTTCTTTTTCCATGAGCCGCTGCAAAAGTACCAGTTGGTTTTTAGCGCGGTTGTAGTTGTGTGTCGGATACTTGATGGGGTAGTATACATCACCGTTTAAATAGTCGGTGAGGAATCTGATCCCCTGCATGTAGATCATGAACTTCCCGGCAAAGAACAGTTGTTCTTTTTCTACTTTGGTTAAAGTACCGCCAATCTCTGCGAGATACCCCTGCATGAGGGCTTCGTAGTATTCTTCGCGGATAACGATCTGGCTGAAATCTATTTCTTCTTCAGAAACCGGGCAAACATAAGTGCGTACCATGTCACCAAGATCTGAGATGATTTTTCCGGGCATCAGGGTATCCAGGTCGCAAACACATATACCTTCATAAGTATCCTTGTTGAGCAATACGTTATTGATTTTGGTATCGTGGTGCATCAGATGGTCCCTGAATTCAGGATTTGTTTTCAACTGTTCATACGTTACTGCGATGTCAGAATAGCGGAGGAATTCTTCAATCATCTCTTCTGCTTCGGCTTTCCTGTCTTCCTTAGCAGTACGGATGGCATCCTGGAAGGCGCTGTACCGTAGGGTAAGGTTGTGAAAGTTTGGAATAGAAGCTTTAAACGGCTTCAGGTCAATTCCCGAAAGGTAACTGGCGAGGCGGCCAAACTGTTTGGCTGCTTCAAACGCCTGCTTTGGGTTGTCGGCCTGATCTACCGTTACGGAATCCGCAATAAAAGGGATCATTCTCCAGTATTCGTTGTCAATTACAAAGAGCTCTTCCCCATTAACCGTGGGGATCGGCGTAATAAACAGATAGCCGGGATGATGAACTGCCAGGTAGTCTGCTGCCATTCTCTGGTTGGCGGCGATGATACCTGGTTCCTTAAACACGTTTACATTGATTTTCTGTAAAACGTATCTACTGCCGTCCTGCTTTTTTTCGAGCAAAAAAGTGTTGTTGATGTGTCCTGATCCAAATTTTCGGACATTTAATCCTTCAGGCTCAAGTCCGAAAGCCTGAAGGATCTTTGTGTTGGGCTTTATTTCCATAAATTGTCTGGATATTCTCCATTCTCAACCAGCGCCGACAAGCTGGCCTGCACCCCTGGTGCATCTTCTTTGTAAGTAACGCCGAACCATTTAGCGCTGGTTGGGATTACTTTTACCTGGCCTATTTTCCGGCGGGTAAACTCGTCAGCCACAATCGTAATGAAAAATTCCGATTTAGGATTGTTGCCATTTTTGTCCAGGAATTCGTTGAAAAGTCCCTGGCTCAGTTCAAATACACTCGGATGAAATCCCCAGAAGTTCATGGAAACCGGGGTATTAGCAGCCAAAGGATGCTTGCTGCCGTCGGCTTCTTCATAAACGATCTGACCATTTTCCGGGTAGATCTTTGTTCTTTCGTTAATAGCAGCGAGGTTGCCATCACTTACTTCGCATACGCCGCGGGATACGGAACCGTGCTCACTGATCGTTTTGCCCAGTTCATAACCTACCACGCTGTATACGTCTGGCTTACATTCATTGTTCAGGAAATCAGCCATTTTAACGAAAGCATCGGTACCATAGAAGTCGTCTGCATTGATTACTGCAAATGGTTCATTGATAGCTTTTTTCGCGCAAAGAATAGCATGAGCGGTGCCCCATGGCTTGGTCCTGTCGGCAGGAACCGCATGATCACCTACAAATGCATCCATTTCCTGGTATACATAATCAACAGCCACGCGGCCTTTGAGCTTAGGTTCAAAGATTTCTTTGAAGTCCGCTGCAAAATTCTCGCGGATGATGAACACAATTTTTCCAAAACCGGCGCTGATCGCGTCGTAAATAGAGTAGTCTATGATAGTTTCTCCGCTCGGGCCAAATTCCTGGATTTGCTTCAAACTGCCATATCGACTGGCCATACCGGCCGCCAAAATCAATAAAGTCGGTTGCATTTTTCTGATATTAGTTTTGTAATAGTCAATTATTTACCTAAAAATATCGGCGTTAAATTTAATCATTAAAACTATTTTCACACTTTCTTTTTGTGAAGAACACCTTTTTTAAAGACTAATTAAACGGAACAATGAAGAGATTATTAGTGCTGGGAGCCTTTGCCATGCAGGTTCTAACGACTGCCAATGCGCAGCAGAAAACAAATCCGGAGGCGATTAAAGAAAAAATGCAGTGGTTCGCTGATGCCAAATTGGGCATATTCATCCACTGGGGCATTTATTCTGTTAACGGAATCGATGAATCCTGGTCATTCCACAACAAAAAAATCTCTTATCCTGATTACATGCATCAGCTGAAAGGCTTTACTGCAAGTAATTACGATCCACAAGCCTGGGCCGATCTGATTAAGGAATCCGGCGCCCGCTACGCGGTAATGACCACTAAACACCACGACGGCGTGGCTTTGTGGGATAGCAAATACAGCAAACTGGATGTTGCCAACAGTACTCCGGCTAAAAAAGACGTGCTCACGCCCTTCTACGCTGCTTTGCGGCGCGATAGTATCAAAGTTGGTGCCTACTTTTCCCTGATCGACTGGAGTTACAATGATTATCCGCAGTTTCTGAAAGACAGTAACCGATATGATATCAAGGCCCAGCCTGAAAGATGGCAGCGTTTCCTGAAATACTACGAAGGTCAGATGGCCGAAGTGATGACTAAGTTCAACCCTGACCTGTGGTGGTTTGACGGCGACTGGGAACACTCCGCCGACGAATGGGAAGCATCCAAAATGCGTAATATGCTCACCTCCCATAACCCTAACACCATTATCAACGGGCGTTTACAAGGATATGGCGACTACGAAACACCAGAACAGAATTTCCCGGTATCCCGTCCAAAGTACCACTGGTGGGAACTTTGCATGACCATCAACAGCAACTGGGGATGGCAGCCACAGGACCACGACTGGAAAACGCCCTTCGAAATCATCACCATCTTCGTAGATGCGGTGAGCAATGGCGGTAACCTCCTGCTGGACATAGGTCCGAAAGCAGATGGTACCATCCCGGCAGAAGAAGTAACGATGCTGAAAGAGCTGGGCGCCTGGAACCAACGCAACGGAGAAGCTGTTTTCAATACCATCCCCGGTATTCCGCAGGGACACTTCTATGGACCGACTACCCTCTCTAAAGATTCCAGCACCCTGTACCTGTTCCTGCCCGCTAGGACCAGTGGCCAGGTAATGGTAAAGGGCCTCTCCAATAAAATTGAAAGCATTACGATGTTAGGCAGCGGCAAACAGCTGAACCACAAAGTAGTAGGCAAGATTTCCTGGAGCCCGGTACCCGGACTGGTATTTATAGATGTACCTGAACAAGGACAGGATAAATACATCACCGTGCTGAAAGTGAAGCTGGATAAGGCTGTGAAGCTGTACAGAGGTCAGGGTGGTTTTTTAACGAATGATTAAGCGACGTTTGTCTTGCTCAGGATTATACTGATTATTATGATTATAATGATTTTTAATTTTTAATTTTTAATTTTTAATTTTTGATTTTTGAGAGATAAAGGAAAAGAGGGTGATCCCATAACATCTTCAATGTCAATGTCAACATCATCAAATAAAATCATTATAATCATAATAATCAGTATAATCCTGAGTAAGACAAAAAATCTCCGTCATAATTATGCTGCGTTACGATAATATTACCCTTGAATCATTTCATACCACATGGCTGCCGAAATCAATCCAGGCAGCCATGTTGCGTTTGGATAAGATGGATGACCTGATCTCAGGTAATAAGTGGTTTAAGCTGAAAGAGAATATAAAAGCAGCGATCGATCAGGGCTCCAACGGCTTACTCACCTATGGTGGCGCCTACTCCAATCATATTGCCGCCACTGCATTGGCTTGTAAAGAAGCAGGGCTGGCCTGTGTGGGCATCATTCGGGGAGAGGAACATTGCTCCCAACTGAACCATACGCTGCAAATGGCAGATGATAATGGCATGGGATTAATTTTTGTTAGCCGGGAAGATTATCGCAATGGCCGTGCAAAGGAGCTATGGGAAACGTTTTACCTGGACTACCATGTAGTCCCCGAGGGCGGCCATAACGACCTGGGCGCCAAAGGCTGTGAGGAAATTCTTTCCATCTTCCCTACCTCCGACTTTACACATATCCTCTGTGCCGTGGGCACGGGCACTACGCTTGCAGGCCTTATCAACAGTGCATTACCCCATCAGCAGGTAATTGGCATCCCGGTTTTAAAAGGCGCGCAATACCTGGAAAAGGAAGTCGGCGACCTGCTACACCCCGCTAATACCACGCATTGGGAGCTGTTGCACGACTATCACGGCGGCGGATATGCGAAGAAATCACCTGCCCTTATAGATTTTATCAATAGTTTCTACGCAGCCACCGGCATCCCAACAGATATAATTTATACCGGCAAACTTGTCATGGCTTTCCATGAGTTGGTCCATCAGGGCTACTTTCCGGATAACAGCAAAGTATTGTTAATACATACCGGTGGACTACAAGGCAATCTTTCCCTGGCACCCGGCGTTCTATCCTTTTAAAAACTGTTCGTTATATTTGAACGGTAGTGTATTTTTGCCAACTTAAAGAGCTCACGGAATAATCAGTATGAAGCAAATAGTGCGTATAACTTTTGTTATTGGAATGTTTTTATTGACCGCATTTACAGGACAGGCCCAGGAACAGGCATATGTTCCGCCGGTACTTCCTAATTTTGCGGCCTCCATTAAAACCGGTAAAATACAGCTGGACTGGATCAACGGCTTCACACAGGTAAAGGAAATTAGTATACAGCGGTCGCTCGACAGTGTACTGAACTTCAATACCATTAGTTATGCCAGCTATCCTACACAAACCAGGAATGCTTATGTAGATAATAGGCCATTACCCGGCAGCAACTACTACCGCCTGTTCATTGTATTCACCAATGGACGGTTTATGTACAGCAAAACCGTGCTGGCACTGTCTGACAGCACCATCCGTGCCGATCAGAAATTACAATATGCCGATATCAAAGATGCTTCCAAAGGGCTGAGAGGCAAAGAGCAGGAAAACAGAGAACCCGAAAGAGTGCTGTGGCACCCGTCTAACTATATTTATACCACTGCCGATGGTAATATCAACATAAAATTACCAGAGGCACCACAAAAGAAGTACGCCGTTAAATTTTACGAATCCAATGGCGCCTTTCTTTTTGATATAGACCAGGTAAAAGCCCCTTTCCTTATTTTGGAAAAAGCTATTTTCCTGCATGCAGGTTGGTTTAACTTTGAAATATTTGAAGAAGGTAAGCTGAAAGTGAAGTGGAATCTGTTTATTCCGCTGAACTATAAGATGTAATGCGAGTTTTTGTCTTTGTTCAGGATTATACTGAT
>NZ_DATCVJ010000048.1:0-3996 GCF_036566945.1 Chitinophaga sp.
GACTGTCTTTTTTAAGATGCACCACTTCGAAAAAAGCTTCTCCATTCAACCATACCTCCCTGCGGGAACCGCTCCACCAGTGCTTTGCATAGGTAACGGTGGAATTGGCATTTAATATAATACGCGACTCGTCGGACAATACGATGCTGGCTGTTTTACCGTAGCCGGTAGTCACTGTTTTATTACCAGTGTATGTAAGGATTCCTGCGCTACCAATCAGGAGCAGGGCAATAGCCGCTGCTGCCAGCCATCTGCGGCGGTTGATCCTTAATCGTATATTCCTTTCTGTTGCTGCAGCTATATCCTGACTGATCTGATGCCATATGGTGTCTACCAGGCCGGTGGGAGGATCAATTCTTTTTGCTGTTAACAGTAAACGTAATTCCTGCTCCGCAGCCAGCATGCTGGCCAGATTGGCCGGTTTGGAAGCCTGCCATGCCGTCCAGAAACGGACCGCCTCCCCGCTCGTATGTTTAACATACGCGATGAAGTACGCATCTTCCAAAAAATCCTGTTTACTATAATTTTTATATTGTTCACCCATAACTACTCACTCAGATCACCTGTTTAACGAACTTAAAACAAGGGCGATTTAACACAGGACACCAACATTCGTGAGAACACCCCACGGAAAAAATATTTTTTTTGGGTACACCCAAAAATGTTTTCAAACAGGGAATAATAGAGGAAGGTAACGTTTACCGGCTGCCGGCAATTTTCAACAGGCAAATCACGGCAATGATAGACAGGTCAAGGATTTCTCGCAATGACTCTAATGACCGGGCCGTAAGTTTATAGGCTCCTTTGACGCTGATATTCATTATTTCAGCAATATCATTATATTCCAGCTCCTGGAAATAGCGCAGGAAAATAATTTCCTTCTGCCGGGCGGTTAACTGCTCCATGGCCTGTTTCAGCGCCTGAAGCTGCTGATTGGCACTTTCTTTTTGTATATATTCGGACTCCGGAGAAAAAACCAGTTCGAAATCATAATCATCTTCCAGGGAAGTTACCCTTCTCCTTTTCTCATCTCTCAGCTTATTATAAATCATGCCCCGCAACGATACCAGCAGGTAGGGGCGGATACGTTTTACCGTGCCCAGCGTGGCCCTGTTGGTCCATACCTTCACAAAGAACTGCTGTATGCTTTCCTTTACCAGTTCCTCATTGGCGGCCAGACGCATCCCGTATTCGTACAACATGTTAAAGTGAAGACGATAGACCTGCTGAAAGGCGGCTTCGTCACCAGCTACTATGGCCCGCCACCATTGCGATTCTTCAGCAAATTCGTTCATACATATAGTTCATATCATCTAAAGCAGGAGGGAAAATTACGATCAAATTTATTAAATAAAATAATCAGGGGGCGGAAAATATTGTATGAGAATAATTCAAATATTTTTTATTCGGTATAGATCAGGGAGTTAAGGCATCTTAAAGCGATACCCGCCGGGCACGCCATTTTTGGAGAGTACAATCTGCCATAGCTGGCTTTTTCTGGCGCGGAAAGAGCCGGCGCAGGACAAGAGATAGTATTTCCACATCCGGAAAAAGGTAGCATCATATTTCGTTTTCAGCTGGTCCCAGTGCTGCATCACATTTTCGTACCAGGCCATCAGTGTATGGTCGTAGTCTACGCTAAAATTTTGCCAGTGCTCCATTACAAACAAGCCTTCTATAAACTGTCCAATGAGACGCATAGTAGGAATCATGGCATTGGGAAAAATGTATTTGTTCAGCCACTGATCAGTGAAGGTATGGGCGGTATTGCCGCCAACCGTATGTAATAAAAACAGGCCATCATCTTTCAGGCAACGATGCACTGTTTTCATATAGGCGTCATAGTTTTTATAGCCTACGTGTTCAAACATGCCCAAAGAAGCAATGGCATCGAAGGGTTCATCGAGTTTGCGGTAGTCGGCTAAGCGGATCTCTATGGGCCAGTCTTTACACCGTTCCCGGGCCATTTCCGCCTGTTCTTTTGAGATGGTGATGCCCGTAACACGTACGCCATATTTTTCGGCGGCAAATTTTGCAAAGCTTCCCCAGCCGCAGCCAATGTCCAGTACATGCATGCCTGGCTGGAGCTTTAGTTTACGGCAGGTAAGGTCCAGCTTTTGTTCCTGAGCTTCGTCGAGGGTACGCACATTTTCCCAGAAAGCGCAGGTGTAAGTCATGCGTTTATCCAGCATGACTTCAAACAGGTCGTTGCCGGTATCATAATGTGCGCTGCCGTTGCGGTAAGCCCTGGCAGGTGTTTGATAATTCAGCAGCCTGCCGAGTAAAATTTCCGCCTTAAACCGGACACTTTTTTTTACAAGGGCATCTACATTTGCTAATAATATTTTGGTGAAGAAATCGTCCAGTTGCTGGCAGTCCCAGTAATTATTCATATAGGATTCTCCGAGGCCCAGGGAGCCGTTGTGGAGCACTGCGCTATAAAAAGCGTCATCATTGACCTGTATATCCCATGGATGGTGACCGTTGACCGTAATACCGGCAGCGGACAAAAGGCGGGTAATAATATCCTGGGGATGACGGTCCATCATGGTTGATTTTGGCTCCTCTCGGCGCTGATATTAGCAACAAGGGAGATTACTCCTTTGTTCATCTGCCATCGGGCAAAAGAAAAGCCGTTCTGTAAAAGAACGGCTTTTTTTTATCTTAAGTACATCCGCTGCCAAAGGACGGCAGCCGGTGTAAAGTATTTATCTGAGTTTATACAATTTGTAGCCAAAGAGGAAAATAACGGCGTAGCAAACGATAGGCAGATAGTAGGCCGTAGCGATATTGGTGTCTGCCAGGCGTCCCATGATGAAGGGGAAGATGGCGCCACCAAACATACCCATTACAATAAAGGAGGATGCCTGTTGCGTTTGCGGACCGAGGTCTTTTAACCCGAGACTGAAAATAGTGGGATACATGATGCTGAAGAAGAAGTTGATCATCAACAGGGCGATGTAGGAAGTCCAGCCCCAGCCTTGTGCCACCAGGATACACATCAGGATGTTTCCGAGTGCGAAGGCCGCCAGCAATTTATTGGGTGCAATATATCGCATTAAAGCAGTGCCTACAAATCTGCCGGCCAGCATCATGCCCATGAATGGCAGCATAAAATAACCCGCTTTTTCATCGGAAAAGTGCATGATTTCGTGGCCATAGTTGATGAAGAAAGCCCAGGTGCCCGCCTGTGCAGCTACGTTAAAGAACTGCGCCACCACTGCCCATACGAAATGTTTTTGCTGGAACAGCTTTTTACGTACGCTGATGGTGTTTATATCTTCCACGTCTCCGCTGCCATCGTGCGGATCGGTTACCGGTGGTACTTTTACCATTGCAAAAGCAACGGCAATAGCAGCAATAACGGCGCCTATATAAATGTATAATGTTTTCACAGAAAGTAATTCGCTGCCGGCTTCATGTCCTGCGCTGAGCAGGAAGTGGGTACCCAGTGTAGGGCCTACCATGGCGCCTACGGCATTGAAAGACTGTGCAAAGTTAATACGCTGATCGCTGGTGCGCTGATCGCCCAGGGCTGCCATAAACGGATGTGCCACTGTTTCCAGGGTGGCCATGCCGCAGGCTAAAACGAATAAGGCTATACGAAAAACAGCAAAAGAACCTGCGTTGGCCGCAGGCACAAACAAAAATGCACCCAGGGCATATAAAGTGAGTCCTAATAACACCCCGTTTTTATATCCCATCTTTTTAATGAACAGCCCCGCAGGAATGCCCATGAGCGCATAGGCGCCAAAAATAGAAAACTGCACCAAACCCGATTGTGATTTGGATAAGCCTAATACATTTTGAAAATGCTTATTCAATACATCTCCCATGGTCAACGCAATTCCCCAGCACATGAACAGGGAAGTGACGAAGATCAGTGTAATGATGTATTTCTTTTCTGTAAATTTTGCGGGTAATGACGTGGATAGTTTAGCGGAATTTTTAGCCGATTGCAATGCTTCCTGTTCCAAAGAGTCAGGTGATATCATG
>NZ_DATCVJ010000049.1:0-6262 GCF_036566945.1 Chitinophaga sp.
CGGCCTTTCAGCAAAGGAACGGTGACCAACGAAAAAGGTGTATTTACCTTTAAAAATCTGGCGCCCGGCGATTACCTGCTAACGGTTACATATATTGGATATAAGCCAGTAGAGAAAAGCATTAAAGTGGGGGATGGCAGCGTACAGGTAACGGTATCACTGAAATCGGCGGTGTTGGATCTGGATGCTTCTGTGGTAATTGGCTACGGTGTTACTACCAAACGCAATAAAACTGAAGCGATCGCTTCTGTAAATTCCAAACAATTAACAGAAGATCATTCCAGTATATCCGTTTCCGATATGCTGTCGGGCAGGTTGCCGGGTTTATACGTGATGAAGTCAGGAGGTGCACCAGGTGCGGGTTCTGCTGTGTATATCCGTGGACTCAGCACCTTTAATAATACAGCTCCGCTGATCGTGATAGACGGTATTCCTGACAGAAGTCTGGATGATCTGAACTATAACGATGTTGAATCGGTGTCGGTGCTGAAGGATGCTTCTGCCATATCGGTATATGGTGCGCGTGCGGCCAACGGTGTAATATTAGTGACTACCAAAAGAGGTAGTATGGGTAAGGCCAGTATTACCTTCAGTGCGAATGTGATTAACCAGCGGCCTACACAATACTATAAGCAACTGGATGCTTATCAGTATGCCTCTTTATACAACGAATCGCTGCAGAATGAAAATCTGTATCAGCCTGCGCAGGGAATGGGTTACAGCGCGGAACAGTTGCAGAAATATAAAGATGGTTCAGATCCCGATCGTTATCCCAATACCGATTGGCTGAAAGAAGTACTGGCTACTTCTATCTGGCAAAAGACGTACAACCTGGCAGCTTCCGGTGGTAATGAAAACGTACGCTACTATCTTTCTGGTGGCTACGTAAAAAATGATGGCCTGATGCCAGTGGAAAATTATAACCGGTATAACCTTCGTAGCAATATGGAGGCAAAAATTACCCGTGATCTGAAAGTGACGATGAACCTTAATGGCTCGTTCAGTAAGCGGAATGCCGAAGCGGTATATGGGTCAGAGTACGTGATAGAAAATGTGTATAACACACCACCTATCCGTGTAAACCAGTTCAGCAATGGCTTGTATGCAAGCGTACCGGAACAGCGTGGAAATGCCTACCAGCAAGCGACAGGGCAATCCGGTTACAATCGTTTAAATTCCAATATTTTTAATTCGGTAGTTACATTGCAATACGACCTGCCCTGGATCAAAGGATTGTCATTAAAAGGAAACGGCTCGTACGATAAATTTTATTCTTTTGCGAAGCGGTTTGCAACGCCGTACGACATGTACACCCTGGATGCCGCGGGCAATTTCAATAAAGCAACTCCCTATCCTACTTCGCCTTATTTGCGGGAAACATTCAGTCAGCGACAGAGTATTACCCTGGAAGGCGGTGCACAGTACGATGGATCATTTAGGAAGAATAATGTTTCCGGTATGTTGCTATACACGCAAACCAATGCTACCGGCGATGATTTTAATACGCAAAGAGATGGGTTTGTATCTTCCAGTTTATCTGAGTTAAGTCTGGGTGATCCTACCAGGGTAAGTAACAGTGGCAGCGGTACACAAAATGCCCGGAGAGGGCTGGTGGGCCGGTTCTCCTACAACTATGCAGAGCGGTATTTATTCCAATTTAATTTCCGGTATGACGGATCTGATATTTTTCCACCGGACCACCGGTATGGTTTCTTCCCTTCGGTATCTGCCGGTTGGGTGATTTCAGAAGAGCCATTTATGAAAGATATCAGCCGCGATCTGGATTTTTTGAAGATAAGAGGTTCCTGGGGGCAGCTGGGTAATGATCGTGTAGCGCCCTACCAGTTCCTGACTACCTATGCGTTGGGTAGTACCCCAGGATATTCGCTGGGAGGTACTTCTCCTACTTATTACCAGACATTATCTCCCAACGTGTTGCCCAATCCGGCATTTACCTGGGAGCGTGCCGTCATTTCCAACGTAGGCATAGAGGCGCATGTAAGGAATGACCTGTTTACCCTGGAAGCAGATTATTTTTATAAACGAACCAAAGATATTCTTGTTCCCCCTTCCCAGCAGGTGCCTGATGTAATTGGTATCGGACTCCCGGATGTTAACAACGGAGTGGTGGATGCCAGGGGATTTGAAATTGCGTTGAGCCATACCAATCATCTGGGGAAGTTCACTTATTTTATTTCACCCAATATCACATTTGCACATAATAAAATCGTGAGCTACCCGGAGTCGCAGAGTATTCCTGACTGGCAGAAATTAAGTGGTAAATCCATTGGGTTCTTCTATAATACGGTAGGATTCAGATACCTGGGTTATGCGGCGGATGGTTTGTATCAGAGTGCAGAAGAAGTAGCTAAAGGGCCCACTCCGCTGTATCCCAATACAGCGCCTGGAGATATCCGCTACAAAGATGTGGATGGCGATGGTGTACTTACGGCTAAAGACCGGATACCGGTGGGAGCTAATTTCTTTCCGCAAATCCAGTATGGCATTCGCGTTGGCGGCAGTTATAGTGGCCTGGAACTGAATGTGCTGCTGCAGGGTGGTGGTAATGTAAAAGGGTATAGTTACACAAACATGCCTGCTTCTAGTCAACAGCTGGATCGTTGGACACCCACTCACACCGATGCTACCTATCCCCGCTTATGGTATGATAACCAGAACAACCAGGAGACATCTGATTACTGGCTTGCCAACACGGCTTATCTCCGGGTGAAAAATATAGAACTGGGCTACAGTCTTCCTGCTTCGGTATTGCGTCGTGTAGGTGCTAAAAGTCTTCGTTTATCTGTGAGCGCCAACAATCTTTTCACTTTCACTCATTTCAAATTATTTGATCCGGAAAGTGCCGGTCAGGTACGTGATCCGCTAATGAAATCATTTGCCGCGGGTGCTACGCTGCAATTCTGATGTGTGCATAGAATTATTTGAACTAACTAATGCTCTCCAATGAAAAAATTAATCAGCTATATATCACTTGCGCTTACACTGGGCATCCTGTCCTGTAACAAAGACGCGCTGAATAAGGGGCCGTTGAACCTTTATAGTGATAACAACGTATGGACAGACAGTGCCCTGATCAGCCGTGCGGTATTACAGACTTATAGTGGTATCCACAGTATCTATGATGATGCTGGCAACTGGATGCCCTGTGATATTACCGATGAGGCCAAAAGTGCCCGTTCATTCCTGGACTGTAACAAAATTAATTCCGGCCAGTATTCGCCTTCTTCCGGTATTTATGAAGACTTGTGGACGAATGGTTATGCTAATATACGGGCTTGTAATACGGTGCTGTCGCACCTCGACGATATGCCTCTCAGCAATGGCGGAAAGCAACAGATAAAGGGAGAAATGCTTTTTATCCGCGCACTCACCTACCTGGATATTTATTTTACTTTCGGCCGCTTTCCGATTGTGGATAAAGTATTAACGCTGGACGATGACCTCGCGATACCGCGTGGTACCGTAGAAGCCTGCGTAACGTTTATGTTAAGCGATTTGAATACGGCGGCTACTTTATTACCAGACAAATATCCGGCTGCGTCTACCGGCAGGGCTACCCGCTTTGCTGCGCTAGGCATGAAATGCAGGTTGTTGCTGAATCAAAAGGATTATACCGGAGCAGCAGCTGCTGCTAAAGAAATCATGGATAAAGGTCCTTTTAGTTTGTTCCCGGATTATGCCGGCATGTTCTATCCGGAAAATGATGACAACGAAGAGGTGATTTTTAATAAAGAATACGCAGGAGATCAGAGTAACCAGGTGCATGCGCTCGATACGTATGATAATTCTTCTTATTTCACGGGCTTTAGCAGTGTGGTAGAATGCCCCACACAAAACCTGGTAGATCAGTACCTGATGACAGATGGTAAGCCCTGGAATCAATCTGATTTATTTGATCCGGCACATCCCTACAGCAACCGTGATCCGCGTTTTCAGGCCAGCATCATGTATGATGGTACGAACTGGATGAATACCAACATGGATATGAAACTGGGTTCTGCTATCAATCCATCTACCTTTGCTACCAGCCATACCGGCTATATGCTGCGTAAATTCCTGAACCCGGCTTATATTTTCAGCGGCAATAACACCAATTACCAGAATTGTATTATGCTGCGGTTAGCGGAAATTTACCTGAACTATGCCGAGTGCCAGCTGAAATTGAATAATCCGGAAGAAGCCCGCACCTACATCAACCGGTTACGCAAAAGAGTGAACATGCCGGATATTGCCACAGGGCAACTTACCTGGGATTTGTATGTACGCGAACGCACTATAGAGCTGGCATTTGAAGGGCAGCGCTGGAATGATATCAGGAGATGGGCTACCGGTGCCACGATGATTGGCACTGACATTACCGCGGTAAAAATCGGCGAAACAAATGGCGCAAGAACCTATGCTACCGTGCCGTTGGAAAAACGCTACTTCGATCCCAAAATGTATTATTTCCCTATTCCGCAAAACATTTTACAGCGATATCCTGCAGGAAAAGTGCTGGAACAAAATCCCGGATGGAATTAATTTTTCTACCATAATTATCCAAAACCAATTATATGAAAATCATGTTCAATCAACTGCATAAATACATGCTGGCGGCAGGGGCGCTGCTGGCGCTACCACTATGTTTGGCGGCACAGTCGGCCAACAATAAGGATAGTCTGCGGGCTGTTATTACAGCGCATCCGGATAATATAGCAGCGCACGAAGCTTATCTGCAGGCGGCATGGAAAGATAGCGCCGCCTTCGTAAAGCAATACCAGCTGTGGATGAAGCAATATCCAAAAGCAGCGGCGGTTCCTTATGCCTATGGGAAGTTTTATGCCAATCGGGAAAGCCCTGCAGCGAAACCTTTCCTGCTAAAGGCGGTAGCGATAAATCCTAAATTGGCAGTAGCCTGGGAAGAATTAGCTATCGATGCAGAACGCTGGGGTGATTTTAAAAAATCAAGGGAATACCTGGCCAATGCCGTAGCCGCGGAACCGGACAATGCGGATTATTTATCTTCCTATGCCTACTCTTTTCAAAGCAGTGACCCGGAAAAGTATTTAGCCCTGAGTAAGGAGTTAATACAGAAGTTTCCGGAAAGTCAACGTAGTGCACAATCGTTGTACTGGCTGGCATTCCGCGCTGCCGATAAACAAAAGAAACTGGCTTACTACGAACAGCTACGCAAAGATTTCCCGGTAGCAAAGTTCGATTGGTCCCAATCCGCGATGTCTGAATATTTTGATGTGCTCCTGGCCGATGATCCGGCCGTAGCATTGCAATTGATGTCGGGTCTGGTGGCGACTCCCGGGTTGGAAGCAGACACGAAATCCGAATATGAGAAAAATGTACAATTGGCCACGCAGTTGGTGCAGGTGCAAAAATTGCTGGGTGAAAATAACGCAGCAGCTGCCACTGAAGTATTGACGACGGTGAAAGTAAAAAGATGGGGTACAGAGTCGGAAACAGTGGCGTTGCTGAAAGCTAAAGTAGCCGCGCAGGCTGGCGGTGCAGCAGCTGCTTATGATACTTTGCTGAAATATTATGTAAAAACGCCTGCCAGGTCAATGAAAGAAGCACTGATGACGTATGCTGAAAAAGCAGGTAAATCAACAGCCGCGGTATATACCGATATCCGGCAAAAGCTGACTGCTTCCGCCAAAGCGGCGTCGTTTAATCTCGATGCTTATCTGAGTTCCGGCAAAGTGACCATGAACGATTATAAAGGCAAAGTGGTATTGCTGACTTTCTGGTTTCCCGGCTGCGGCCCATGCAGAGGAGAGTTTCCGCACTTCGAAAGCGTACTGAAAAACTTCAAATCACAACCGGTATCTTATGTAGGCATCAACATTGTGGCTGATCAGGATGAATATGTAGTACCATTTATAAAAACAAGTGGTTATAGCTTTACTCCTTTAAGAGATGTGGAAGCTAATCGCCACAATCTTCCGGTACGGGGAGCGCCTACCAACTACCTGATAGATCAGAACGGCCGTATCATCTTCAGCAATTTCATGATTCAGAATCACGATGCAGAGTTAATGTTGCAGGACATGATTCAATTGCTGTTAGAGCAGAAAGCTTAAAGCCTAAAGCAAAAAGCTATTTTTGTTAGAGCAGAAAGCTTAAAGCCTAAAGCAAAAAGCTATTTTTGCGAATGACCAGGGCGAATATCATTTCCGCTGTAATTATTCGCTAAAATAGCTTTTTGCTTTTTGCTTTATGCTTTAAGCTCTAACAAAATCGGTTATTTTTT
>NZ_DATCVJ010000050.1:0-4973 GCF_036566945.1 Chitinophaga sp.
TCATAATACCCGACATTTGTCACAAAAATACAACAATTTGTCGGGTTTATGCCTTTTTATCTTCAAAATATCCAATCTTCCACATCTTATTGATTTCCAGTGTCACTACATCATGCTCTTTTGCCACCTTACCTTGCAAAACATAAAAACCGCCTTTTTGAAAAGGATATTGTCGTAAACTATCGGGGAAATGGACGGTATCCACAAAAGCGCCTTCTTTATCCAGAAAAGTACCAAAACACATCGGCTCGCCTTTGCTACTGCGTAAAAATTTAGTGGTCACCAGGTAGCCGAGGGTAGTCACGGGTAATCCTACATGTTTTCCAAACTCACGGGCAGGCATATAGGTATTCTGTTGATGTTGCAATACGCTAAAAGGCGACTGTAATGGAAAGCCCAGCAGATCGATTTCGTCAAAGGCATCTTCATGTGCATGATACGCCAGGGTGGGGAGTTCGCAATCGACCGTAGTACTCCCAAACAGCGGAAGGCTATGGGTGTTGTTGGTTTCTTTGCTTTTTACGAGCAAACTGCTTTTCCACAACAGCTCTTTTTTCGTGTGTCCCGTAAAATTGAAACAGCCAATGCGGATCAGTATTTCCAGCTGTTCCGGCCCAGGAGTTATGCGGCTGGTAAAGTTTTCCAGATGTGTAAACGGACCATAAGCCAATCGGTCAGCCAATATTCTTTCTGCCAGTAATTGTTCCAATCCTTCTATATGAATGAGTCCCACGTATACATCCCGGCCTTTGATATTGGTGGAATAGTCACTGTTATTAATACAAGGTGGATGCAGGGTTACACCGGTTTTCTGCAACTCCCGGAAATAAAGTTCCCGGTTATAAAATCCGCCGAAGTTATTGATTACGGCCACCATGAATTCAGCCGGGAAATAGGTTTTCAGGTACAAGCTCTGATAACTCTCTACCGCAAAGCTGGCGGAGTGGGCTTTAGAAAAAGAGAAGTTGGCGAAACTGGCTATTTGCCGCCATACTTCCTGCGTCACTTGTAAAGAGTGGCCACGTGCCGCACAGTTTTCAAAAAATCTTTCCTCTATTTGTTTAAAATGATTGGACTCCCTGTATTTCCCACCCATGGCCCGACGCAGCGTATCTGCATCTGCCAGTTCCAACCCGGCGAAACGATGCGCCACTTTAATCACATCTTCCTGATATACCATAATACCAAAGGTTTCTTTCAACAATTCTTCAATTACCGGGTGCAGGTATTCCACTTTATCAGGATAACGATATCGTTGCACATATTCTTTCATCATGCCCGATTGTGCTACACCGGGGCGGATAATTGAACTCGCCGCTACCAGTGACAGATAGTTATCGCAACGCAGCTTCAGCAGCAACTGCCGCATAGCGGGAGATTCTATATAAAAACATCCGATCGTATTTACGGTGGCCAGGTTATTTTTAACACGGGTATCTATCTGAAAAGCTTTTACATTATGAATGTCAATATCTACATGCCGGTTTTCTTTTATAATATCAATGGCATCGCGTATATGCCCAAGTCCGCGCTGGCTAAGGATATCAAACTTGTATAGCCCTATACGTTCTGCCTGCCACATATCAAGTTGTGCTGTTACAAAACCTTTCGGTGGTAAATAGGTAGTGCAATAGTGATGAATCGGTGCCTCACTGATCAGTATCCCTCCTGCATGAATGCTGAGATGATTTGGAAACGCCGGTTTTCTATCCATCAAATCGCAGTAATGTGCTATTTTCCGATGGATGTCATCTGCTTCCAACTGAATATGAAAGCCATTCTCCAGTATTTTATCAATTTCTTTTTTCGGTAGCCCATATACTTTGCCCAGTTCGCGTATAATGGCATTTGTTTGAAACGTGGTAACGGTACCGAGTAAAGCGGTATAGTCTTTCCCATAGGTATCAAAAACATATTGGATGATATGATCGCGGTCACGCCAGGAAAAATCGATATCAAAATCCGGTGGCGAGCTACGGGAAGGATTGAGAAAGCGTTCAAAATACAGATCCAGTTCTATAGGATCTACATCGGTAATTTTTGTACAATAGGCAATAATGGAATTGGCGCCGCTGCCCCGTCCCACATAGAAAAATCCTTGTTGCTGTGCATACCGGATAATATCCCAGGTAATCAAAAAATAAGCTTCAAAATCCATTTGTGCAATAATGGCCAGCTCTTTTTCAATGCGGTGAAGTGCCTCTTCATGATCGTCGCCATAGCGGTAGTACATGCCTTCCATGGCTAGTTCCCGTAATTTGGCGCGGTCTCCTTCCACGCTTCCTGTAAAATGTTTTTTGTTGCGGGGGATATGAGGCGTTACATCCATTTCCACCTGACAGGCTTCCATTATTTCCACTGTATTTTGTACAATGTGTGGATAGTCTGCAAAATGTTCCACCATTTTCGCGGGATGAACGAATTGTTCTGCGGGATGCCCTGCCATTTCGGGCATCAGTTGTGAAATAAGAATATTCTGATCTACGGCCCGCAGCAGGCGATGCAGCTCAAAATATTCCTCATCCTGAAAAGTAACCGGTTGCAGTATCACCAGTTTATCCCGGATCGCCAGGGTATCTATTCTGAATAACTTATTGCGTTCCCATGGTTTTATGCCGATTAATTCATGCGCCGCTAACGTTTCCGGCATGCGGCTGCCCCAGGCATAAATAACGAAGGTGTGAGGGATAACCGGTGCCTGATCAGGAAATGGAATTTCCTGTTGCAAATGTTCGGACAGAAAATTGTTGATGGCATACCAGCCTTGCTGGTTACGGGCCAGCAGAATATATTTGAAATCATTTTTGTTTCTGCATTCCAGTCCGAGTATTGGTTTTATAGCATGTTTATGGCAAAGTTCCACGAACTCCCAGGCATCGGAAGTCATGTTGATATTTGTCAGCGCCAGGGAGCCAATGCCCAGTGCATGTGCTTTTTCCACCAGCATTTCTGCATGCATAGTGCCGTAGCGCAGGCTGAAAAATGTTTTGCAGTTGAGATACATGATTGAATTTGGTGTTCCCTTTAATGTTGTTGTTTGCTATTGGGAGATATTGCACTTCGCGTTGTGATATTATCTCCGTTGGTCACCCAGTTATTTCCTATTGGTAGATACGGCACATCGTGGTGTGCTATGATCTCTAATTTATCCCGTTATCTATTATCACGAATATGACCTCCATTTACCCCATCACTTACTATTGGAAGATATAGCACGTCACCAGACTATATCATCTCCACTCCTGAACCACTGTTTATCTTTCAGAAATATTACACTTTGAAATACGGCATAATATCTTTTTTCGGCGTCTGCCGGTTTTTTTTGTCAGGCGGTATCACGTTAGTTCCTTTCATCAGATACTCCCAGCCAAAGCGGTTTTTGATTTGATCAATCGCCTGATAAAGCGCGATCATTTCCTGTTTGTCGTCGAATAAACTGATCTGATAATTTCCTTGCACCAGGTGACTGAAACGCACGCCAATAAGGCGAACCAGCAGTCGTCGGTCATATAGTTTTTTAAATAGTTCCTTTACTTTTTCGAGCAATACGTGATCGGCACAGCAGTAAGGGATAGACATTTGTTTGGTAACGGTTTCAAAATCCGAGTAGCGTAATTTCAGGGTAATGCAGCCGGTAAGTTTATTTTGTTGTCTTAATTCAAAGGCAATTTTTTCCGTCATGCGTACTAATTCTGCATGCAGAAATTCCATGTCAATGGTATCTGCAGGAAAAGTACTTTCTGTAGAAATAGATTTTTGTTCATAAAAAGGCACTACCGGCGATTCATCGATACCATTGGCTTTTTTCCAGAGCGCTATTCCGGTTTTTCCCATCCATGCTTCCAGCAGGGAGATGGGCACTTCACTCAGTGTCTTCACGGTTTCTACGCCACGGCGCCTTAGCTGGGCACCGGTTTCACGGCCTACCATCGGAATCTTTTCCACCGCCAGCGGTGCCAGAAAACTTTTTTCGTTGCCAAACAGTATTTCCAGTTGACCATTGGGTTTAGCCTCATCTGTGGCTACTTTGGACACCAGTTTATTGGAGGCCAGTCCGAATGAAATAGGTAGTCCTGATTCTTTCATAATGGCTTTCCGCAGTTCCGTTGTCCATTTCAGGGAGCCGAAGAATTTGTCCATGCCGGAAAGGTCCAGGTAAAATTCATCGATAGATGATTTCTCATATAGCGGTGCTTTACCGGCAATGATTTCCGTAATCTCCCTGGATTTTGTGCTGTACAATTCCATATCCCCACTGCGCACAATTGCATGTGGACAAAGCCGCAACGCCGTTTTCATGGGCATTGCCGAATGGATACCATAGCGTCTGGCCTCATAGCTGCAGGCAGCTACCACCGCTCGGTCGCTGCTGCCACCTACCAACAATGGCTGCCCGCTTAACCGGCTATCCCGCTGGCATTCGACTGACACAAAAAAGCAGTCGAGATCAAAATGCGCAATGGTTCGCTGTTGTAACGTAATCATAAATAACGTTTTGGTTTATGGATAAATAAAGGACGGAACAGCCAGATTGTATAAAAGCGATACGGATGGCGGGCCGGGCAAAGGGAGAGGATAGTAAAGCAACGGGCCTGCCAGCCGGAATCACTTTTATCTGCGACTGCTAAATTACTAAATATTTTAGTAATACTAATAAATTTAGTAAAATATTATAGAGATTTCTCTAAGTTTCAATTTTCGTAACTTTAATAAACATAAGGGGCATCCAATATGTAATTGATAAGAGAATGGAAATGAAGGAAAAAGGGAGTATGTGAGTGGTTTTACATTTAAACTTATCTCCAATGAAACAACCGGATTTTACCAAAGAAATGCTTATCCTCGCTTTACTGCTGGTACCAATGGCTTATCTGGCTATTATCTGGAATTCAATACCTGTAGTAATTTCGTCTGGTTTAAATACAGCCGCTCCGCAGGAAATAGGCTCAAAAAGAGACTTCCTGCTGCTGATG
>NZ_DATCVJ010000051.1:0-11230 GCF_036566945.1 Chitinophaga sp.
TTTGGCTGATATTGAATAATGAAGGTATTGTATAATATAGGGGAGATGTTAAGGATATTATCCTTCTTATAAACAAAATTAGCAAACTGTCAACCGCCCTTACCGGCGCTTTCCTTTCTCGGGCGTAATGCCTATTTTGTACCCTGAACAATGAAATAGTTATGAAAAAGACAGGTATATTTTTCGTTTTGCTTTTAGCGGCGGGCCTTTTACAAGCCCAGGAAAAAGCGCCCACGCCTCCTATGGGGTATATGACATGGAACTTTTATGCTGATAAAATTACGGAGCATGATATCCGCGACATAGCGGATGCCATGTCGGCCAATGGATTGCTGCAGGCAGGTTTCAACTATATTTTCATCGACGATGGATGGCAGGGAGGACGCGACAACAAAAATAATATGATCCCTGATCCAAAGAAGTTTCCTTCAGGAATGAAGGCACTCTGTGATTATGTACACAGCAAAGGATTGAAACTGGGCATCTACTCAGATGCTGCACAGCTTACCTGCGCCGGTTATACCGCCAGTCTGGGTTTCGAAGATCAGGATGCCAAAACATTTGCTGCCTGGGGAATAGATTATCTGAAATACGATTACTGCGATGCCCCCGATGACTGGCAAACAGCCATCCAGCGCTATTCCAAAATGGCCAATGCGTTGGCACATAGTGGCCGGGATATCGTATTTGGTATTTGTGAATGGGGCAATCGCAGTCCCTGGCTGTGGGCAAAAAAATCAGGCGGACAACTATGGCGTATTTCTGCCGACATCCGCGATAAGTGGCAAAGTAAAGTGGCGCCCAAAGAACCCAATGACCTGCATCGTACCGGCGCCGGTATTTTAGATGTGCTGGACATCAACACAAAACTCAGTACTTACGCAGCACCCGGAGGATGGAATGATCCTGATATGCTGGTAGTTGGGCTCTACGGCCGCAAAGGCCCTTCCGGCGATCTGGGAGGTACTGGTTGTACCGATATAGAATACCAGAGTCAGATGAGCTTATGGTGTTTGCTCGCCTCTCCGCTCATGATCAGTTGCGATGTCACCAATATGAATGAGGCCACCAAAAAAATCCTTTACAATAAAGACCTGATCGACATTGATCAGGACCCATTGGGTGTACAGGGCGAAAGTAAATTCAGAAAGGATAACTGGCAGGTAGTGGTAAAACCACTGGCCAATGGCGACGTGGCAGTAGGTATTCTCAACCGTGGAGATCAGCCCGGCACTTTTAGTGTAGCCCTTGCCGATATGGGATTGCCTTTTGCTTACCAGGCAAAAGATGTATGGAGTAAACAAACCAGCTCCTGGAATAAGGCCCTGACATTAAAGATAGATGCGCACGAAACCAAAGTATACCGGTTACATAAAAAGTAAATAGCGCTTTACTATAAAAGGGACAGCCTTCAGATCACCTGGTCTGAAGGCTGCCCCTTTTATACCCTTTTACATTTTCAGCTATTTCAGGATTGTTTTACTTTGAATGACAGGAAGGTCATGAAAAGTCCGAACAGTAAAAATATACCGCCGCTCCAAAGGTTGGCTGCCTCCGTGGGGGGCACGCATCCATATGCGAGTAACAGTAATCCGGTCAGGATAAAAAAGAGTCCAATAACAAAGCGGAGATCAAGAAATCTATCCATATCTGTAGTTAAAAGAAGATGATGTTAAGTGCTATCGTAAATATCAATACTGCAATACCCAGCCACAACGGATTTTTATACCAACGTTGCTCGGCATCCTTAATCCTCGCAGTGAGACTATACACCAGTCCTTCCAGTTCATGATCCGGTTTGGGCGTGGTGAAAAGACTCACCACCACCGTCACGATCAAACAGGCCAGGAAAGAGATGTAGGCAATGGTGAAGGCCTGGCTGGTGCCCGAATAAAAATCGGTATAATGATAAATCCATCCACCTTTACCTTCTGCCACAGAAATACCATGAACAAAAGCAGCCGTAAGAGTACCTGCCAGCAAGCCCCAGAAAGCGCCGTTTCCAGTGGTTCTTTTCCAAAACATGCCCAGAAAAAAGGTGGCAAAAAGTGGTGCATTTACAAAGCTGAATACCAGCTGCAATAAATCCATGATACTATTAAAACCACGCGCCACATAAGCCGTGGCCACAGAAATCAGGATGCCTGCCACAGTAGTAATTTTTCCTACATACAGGTAATGTTTTTCAGAAGCATTCCGGCGGATATGTGTTTGGTAGATGTCAAAAGTCCATACGGTATTGAAAGCAGTTACATTACCTGCCATCCCACTCATGAAAGAAGCAATTAATGCGGTAATACCTACCCCCAGCAAGCCATTGGGATAAAAGCTTTTGAGCAGTAATGGCAAGGTCATGTTATAATCTGTTTGTCCGCTGGCATTTACCGGTAACTGAAATCCGTCGAACTGGTGTTGCAGCGCCAGGAGTATAATACCGGGTAGAATAACGATTAATGGCATGAATACTTTCGGGATGGTAGCTATCACGGGGGTTCTTCTGGCTTCATTCAGATTGCGGCTGATCATGGCGCGTTGTACCACCAGGAAATCTGTACACCAGTATCCGAAGGCCAGTACAAATCCCAATCCGAATACCATGCTTACTGCGTCTACGCCCATAGGGTTCTTTTTGGGGGAAGACAATCCTTTCCATACATGCAGTTTGGCATCGTCTACATGTTGCATAATGCCTTCCCATCCACCCGCTTTATGGAGTGCAATGTATACCAATGGTGCAATGCCAAGCACAATCAGAAAGAATTGCAATACTTCATTGTATACGGCGCTGGTGAGTCCTCCGAGGAAAATGTATACCAGCACAATGCCGGCGGCTAGCCAGATAGAAAAATCGAAATCCCAGCCCAGCATTACCTGCATCAGCATCGCTAATGCATACAGGGATACGCCGGAAGAAAAAACAGTCATGCCTGCAAAGGTGAGTGCATTGAAGGTCCTGGTTTTTTCATCGAAGCGCAGCTTCAGGTATTCAGGTACGCTGCGTGCTTTGCTGCCGTAGTAAAATGGCATCATGAATACGCCTAAAAATATCATGGCCAGTGTAGCGCCCAACCAATAAAAATGCACCGTATATAAACCATATTTCGCGCCATTGGCCGCCATGCCCAGCACCTCCTGCGCACCGAGGTTCGCGGAGATGAAGGCCAGGCTGGTGATCCATAGTGGTATATTACGGTTGCTCATCAGGAAATCATTTCCTGTTTTTATCTTCCTCTTCAGCATCAGGCCAATGCCCAGCACAAATAAGAAGTAAAGGGCAATGATGCCATAGTCTATCAGTTCTAAATGCATAACGTTGACATAAAAAATGTAGGCCGGCGCACCGGTAAATGGAATATTGATTTCTTTTTATTCAATAATAAACCGCACCATACCTTTAACTTTCCGGGAGGTATTGGCAGCGCCCTGGTAATTTCCCCAGGCAAGGCTCCAGTAATCCCATTTGTCTGATATAATAAGCCATTGTTTACCATCGGGATCGATTTGCATTTTTGCAGACTGATTCCCTTCAGAAACCACTTTAATACTGCCCGGTAATTTTTTGCCGGAAACGATATACTCCCGGATATTTTCCTTTTTCGCACGATAGCTTTCCGAAGCGTTGTTGGTGGCTTTGGCTTCATCTGTTGTTCCTGCGAGGTAGTAATCTGTCATGTCTGCTGCCATGTTGGAAGATGGGCGCTCGCGGTAGTGATACACTGCTCCGCTGTTTTTATCGGCGCTGCCCTGTATGGCGGATAAATGCCCTTCGGGGTAAGTAGACCAGTAGCCTTTACGCTGCCAGCTTATTTTGTCCATGGCGGCTGATACCGGCACGCGAATACCGATATCCCAGGTATGCGCAGGAATGCTGTCTGCTTCATATGCTACTTCCACAAGGCCAGACGGATACATGGTAATGTCCATTTTTACCGGATATTTTCCATTTACTCCCTGTAGGTGATAGGTGCGGCTATTGTTATTGTTAGTTACATTCGCTTCACTGATATTGGTAGCGCCGGAGAATTTTCCTTCGGTATTTTTAAACGCATTCCAGTTTACCGGGCTGTTGATCAGGATATCAGGCATGCCGGTGAGTATCGCCACGTTGTTGATAGCCGTACTATCGGTTACGCCTGCACGCTGCCCTTCGCTGACAGATAAACGGCCATTGCGGATCGTCTTCCCGCCGTTGGGCGTTTGTGTGACGGTCCAGCTGCCGCTTACAGCTGGCAGCCGCAGGGACGGAGCTGGTCCCCAGCTAATCATTTCTTCATCGATCAGCTGTCCATTGTTGCTGTAAAACTGCAATAACGCCGATGTGGTGGCTATTTTTTTTGTATCGAACTGAATGGTGCCTGTTTCGTGAGGCGCCACCACCGGTAGTTTCAGGGAAAAGCTTTTTCCGTTGGCAGATACTTTACAAACCACCGCCGCCAGATTCAGGTGATCAAACCTGTTTTTGACAGGTATTTGAAGCATGCCTGCTGCATCAGCGGCAGGAAAAACGGTGGCGCCTATACGAATAGGGGAGTAGGCCTTTTTAGTATTCCAGAATTCCGCTTTTTTTCTACGCCACACGTCGATGATGCCCCAGGGACCATATCCGGTTACTTTGCCCGGCAGATGAAATGTTTCATCTATCATGCCCCAAATGGCGCCACCGGTATTGCCTGGTACATCAAACCTGTTAAGCCAGGTGGTATCCATACTGCGGCCCCAGAAGTCTTTCGTATTAGGATCATATTTGAGCAAGCCGGTATTATAACAGGCCACGTGAGCCCACTCATCGCTTAGCAACGGAAAATCCGGATGGATCATGTGATGATCTATTCCACCCATATCACCGGCAGTACCGTTGTAGAGCGGATAATGCCCTACCGCAATATCGAAGCAACGCTTCCCTTCTTTGAGTGCGCTGGTGGGCCAGGACCAGGATACCGGCCTGGAAGGATCTATACGTTTTACAAAATCATATTCCTGCTGAAAGTTGCTGCCGTAGTCACTTTCGTTGCCGATAGACCACATAATGATGGCGGCATGATTTCTATCTCTGTCGATCATCTCACTCAGCTGACCCAGGTAACGCGAAGTATAAGCAGTATCATTTTGAGTAGCACTGTATTTGTTATAATCTCCGCCTCTGTCCTGGTCCACGAAGCAAATGGCGGTTTCCTCCTGCACATAGATGCCGTAACGGTCGCAAAACTCCAACAGATCCATGGTGGGAGGGTAGTGCGAGGTGCGGATAAAATTCATATTGGCTTCTTTCGCCAGCACTACATCCAGGCTATCCTGTGCGCGGTGCGTGGATCTGCCCAGGAGCGGGTCCATATCATGATGACAGGCCCCTCTGAGTTTCACCGGGCGGCCATTTACCAGCAGCTGGTTTTTATCTTTGATGGTTACTTCTCTGAATCCGATATGTTGACGGATCGTTTCTGTAACAACACCGTTTTCGTAGAGCTGTACGGTGAGCAAATACAGTTCCGGCGTTTCGGCTGTCCAGGTTTTCACCTGTGGCAGGTTTATTTTATCGGTGATGTCGGTGGCAGCGGGTTTCAGTACAATTTTTTGTCCGGCGGCTTTTTGTCCGTCTGGTGTTGTAAGCGTCCAGGAAACGGATGCATTGGCAGCACGTTTATTTATTCCCATCTCCAGTGAAAGTTCCGCTGTGCGGAAATCAGCAGATAGTTTTGTACGGGTATAGAGTCGTGACAGATGCAGGGTAGGGCGGATCACCAGTTGTACGTCCCGGAGGATGCCACCGATAGGGTGATGGGCATATCCGGAAGCAAAGGAAATATCATCGATACGATCGGTCACTTCCACGGTCATTTGTACCGTTTTACCTGCTGCGGCATAAGGTGTGATATCGCATTCCCAGGCCGTAAACCCGCCGAAATGTTCGCGGAGGAAATGTCCATCCACCCACACGCGTGCGTGGCTGTAAACGCCATTAAAACGAATGGACATGGACTTGCCGGCGGCTTCTGCAGGGATGGTAATAGTACGACGGTATTGAAAGGGTTGGTCGTGTTGGATGTCGAACCCCTGCATGGCAGGTTCTCCCGGCACCTGTATTTTTTTCCAGGCAGTGGTATCCTTAGTCAGATTAATCTGCCAGGTACCTGCGATGCTGCTTACCGGGGTTTTTACGCCGCTGATGCTGGCAGGTAGTGGCGCAAGTGCCTGTCTTCCGGGAGCTATATAATCCTGTGCCTGTACGATATTTGACAACAGGAGCAAAAGCCCTGTGCAATTTATTCTAAACTTATTTATCATGGCCGGCTATCTATTAAGCGTTTGTTTTCAGCATTATCTCATCTATAGGTCGCAAACGCCATCCGTTGCCGGGTAGGCAGTTGGCATAGCGTTCACAAATTCAGCAGCAAATTAGGAGCGTTGAAGGGCTTGTTTCATAACTATCTTACCCAAAATATTAACTATATTGACCTATTTGCTGTTTTTATTCCAAAAATGGGTAATAATGTTTAATTTCCGGACATGAAAGCTAGATTGATTGATACGGGATTGGATGCCAACAGGCAATTCCGTGTGAAGCATGTAGACGAGTATTTTTTGAATTCCCCTTTTCATTTCCACGAAAGCTGTGAAATCGTGCTGATTGAAGAAGGGTACGGGAAGCGTATTGTAGGCGACCATATCGATGATTTTGATAAAGGCGACCTGGTATTTATGGGGCCTAACCTGCCGCATATCTGGCAAAATGATAATCTCTATTTTCAAAAGCGTAAAGACCTTCGGGTAAAAGCCACGGTACTGTATTTCGAACCAGCCATGGTGTTGAGCCTGGTGGCAGGTATGGACGAAGCGATAGCGGTACAAATGTTATTCACCAAAGCCTGCCGGGGACTTTCCGTTAAAAGCAGCACACACACGTACCTGTTGGAAAGATTTCATGCCATTCATGCTACTGATGGGTTGAAACAATTATCCGTGTTCCTGGAAATTATCGATGTACTGTCGAAGTCAGATGATTTTGACTATCTCGCCAGTGATAATTACCGGAATGCCATGACGATTAAAGATGCCGGCAGATTTAATGATGTTTATCAGTTTCTGATTACTAATTTTCATCGTGAAATTCCGTTGGAGGAAATTGCCGGTGTGGCAAGAATGTCTCCCACGGCTTTTTGTCGTTACTTCAAAGCCAGAACACAGAAATCATTTGTCACTTTTTTGCAGGAGATACGGGTATCGCATGCCTGCAAACTATTGCGGCAGGACCAGCTGTCCGTGATGGAGGTGGCGCTGGAAAGTGGGTATAATAACCTGGTAAATTTCAACAAATGTTTTAAAGGAATTACCTCGCAGAGTCCTTCTGAGTATAGAAAAAAAACAAGAAGCGAATTGGTTACGTAACGGGAAATTAAAAACGGGTCATATGAACGAAGAAATAAAAGCCTACAATGATTCGATGTCCGCTACGGACAAGGCTATCTGCCATCAATTGGCAAAAGAAATTGATGCCCACCTGAAGGGCGCCACCTGTAAAATATGGCACCGGCATCCGGTATGGTTTCTGAATGATAATCCGATTGTTGGCTATAGTAAATTGAAAGACAGCGTGCGCCTGTTGTTCTGGAGCGGGCAATCTTTTGAGGAAGAAGGACTGCAACCGGAAGGTACTTTCAAGGCGGCTGAAGCACGTTACACCGATGTAAAGCAGGTAGATGCCGGTCTGTTGAAACGCTGGCTGGACAAGTCCGCCACCATTCAGTGGGACTATAAAAATATTGTGAAGCGCAAAGGCGTCCTGGAACGGTTGCTGTAGTTTCTCCTATACCTTTACCCGCTGTAATAACTTCCTGCTCTCTTTACTTACAAAAGTAATCGGAACAAACTTGTCTGTAGGCGCGCCAATATAATATACGATCCACTCCGGATCGTGATGCGCCAGCATTTCACTGATACAGTCTGCCCGGTGTCCCATGGGATTGGAACAATCGTCCCAGTAAAACAGCTCCACCCGGTAGCGTAACTGCTGCTTTTCATTGTTAATCGTTACTTCAACTTCGATCTCCTGTTTACCCGGGAGAGGAGGAATAGGAATGACAATGTGACTCATAGTGCTGATATTATAAGCATACCTCCGCAAGAAGATGGCCATATCAGCGCAGTCAGTAACATCTATCACTTATGTATGGTTTTTTTCTATAACTGTTCATGCGCGGGCAGCCAGTGTCCGGAATCGGACACACCCTGCTTCGTACGCCGCCAACAAAGCCTGATTATTTTTATATCTTACCGGCGAATACCTGAAAACCTTTCCGATGACAAACTATAAGCAGCTATCGCTGATCGTTTATATTTTTTCGCTGCTGCTATCCCGGCAGGTTTCTCTGGCGGCTGTGAACACAGACCCAACGATCACGGAGGACCCTCCCCATAAAACCATTACCCTGACCGTGCCGGATAAAACATTGGCTATTGTGATAGATTATTCCAATGGTTGTTCCATCAAACAGTTAATTATAAAAGGGAAAAATGTGTTGTCAGCTAGTGGTATCTATACCGGTATCCGCACAAAAAGTGAGGTCTTTTCATCAGATAAGAGCAGCCGTAAAATCGTGCTGGCGGCCACGGCAAACGGGGTGTCCATCAGCGGAATCAGTTATGGTGGCGTGGAAGAAGAATGGAATTTTGAACTGGCAGGACAGAAAATAATATGGCACATTGAACGCGAATATAAACAGGATGCAGACCTGGAAGACATGGCTTTTCCCGCATGGCATTTTACCGATCTCGCGGTATGGAAAGGAGGCATTTTAGATAACGGTGGTATGGTGTGGTGCAAGTACCTGAAACAGGCCGGCGATACCTATGGCGTACATACCGGCGGAACCACCTTCTGGAACGCCCTATCCGGTGATGCACTACGGATCAACACAAAGCCCGAAGGCCCGGATGTAGTAGCCACAAAATTCACCCACGGCGCTAACAATGAATTTGTAAGTTCTCAACTTGTAACAGATGCTCTATTGAAGCAACGGTATCAACTCAGCCGGTTTGTATCAGGGAAAGAAGATGTGTTTGCCCCTTTTACAGTAAAAAAAGGCCGCATAAAAGTGACCTGCGAATTGCAGTATGTAGACTACCTCGCTGCATACTCACGAGGCACATTACCAGGCATAGATGCCGCTGCCGTACGTGAGTTGCTGAATACCACCGGGCGCTATGGCGTAGTGGATAACAATATCGTGGGTGGCAATGGTTGGCTCACCAACTGGAAATGCCTGCACGAACCTTTCTTCGCACAGATCGGTATGGCACTGAACGATCAACACTATACGAAAAACTTTTCGGCCACATTGAATCAGGAGCGTGATCAGGCGATGTTGCCGGATGGAAGGGTACTTTCCCGCTGGCATAATACCGCCGGTGATGAGATCCCGGGAACATACAACTCCGAAACCGGCTACTATGAAGCCATGTGGGGTTATACCATCGACTCGCAAACCGGCTATATCATCAACACCAGCGAGCAGTTTGATCTGAACGGAGATCTCAGCTGGCTGCGATCCCATCAGGCATCCTGTGAGAAGGCGCTTAACTGGTTGCTACAACGCGACGAAAATCACAACGGCATTTTTGAGATGAAGAATAATAATATCGCAGAAGCGAAATGCAGCGACTGGCTGGATATTGTTTGGGCAAGCTATGAAAATGCGTTTGTCAATGCCCAGTTGTACGAGGCCCTGACCCTTTGGGCCAACTGCGAAAAAGTATTGGGCAACGCACACCAGTCCGACTATTATTCCACCATAGCGCAACGGCTTAAAACCGCCTTCAATAAGCCATTGAACGCCGGTGGCTTTTGGTCGCCGGAAAAAAAACAATACGTTTACTGGCGTGACAAAGACGGTTCCGTTCATGGCGACAACCTGGTGACGCCCGTTAACTTTGCCGCCATCGCATTCGGGCTATGCGATGATCCGCAAAGAATATCCGGCATCCTCGATCAGATAGAACGCCGCACTACCGCCGAACATTTATTCCACTGGCCCCTGTGTTTCGATAGCTTTCAACGGGCAGAAGTTTCCGGCGGAAACTGGCCATTTCCCAAATATGAAAACGGCGATATCTTTCCCACCTGGGGCTACCTCGGCATCAGGGCTTATGCGAGTTACGACAAAGCCATCGCGCTTAAGTATATAGACAATATCCTCCAGCAGTATAAGAAGGATGGGCTATCTTCTCAAAGGTATAGCAGAACCACCCAGGAAGGTCTGGGAGATGATATTTTAGCCGGTATCAGCACCAGCATCACCGCACTCTATCGGGATATTTACGGCATCCGGCCAAAGTGGAACCGGATGGGCATTGAACCTAACATGACACCCGCGCTGAATGGGACCGCGTTTTCCTATACCCTTCGTGACACGGTATACCAACTAAAATTAGGCGTGGATAATTACACCATGCGCACAAACGGATTTTCCGTGAAAAGCAAAAAAGCATTCGGCGCCAACAGAAGCGAAAATATATTTACTTATTACCCCAATAACCAGGATAGTACCACGCTCCGCATAAACACCGGCACTGATCGGCCTCTGAGCATCACCATGGGCGAATGGAATGCCACCGAAATATCATGGACGGTGACTTCCCATGACAGGTATGCCTTTACAGTGAAAGGACTGCATCCCGGCGCGAATTATCGTATAGGCGTAAACGGTACTTTCCGTTCGGTGAAAGCGAAGGAAGATGGGAGTGTAACGGTGAAGCAGATTTGTACGTCGGCGACCAGGTTTGTGGTGAATGTTACTTAAAAGGAACATTCGCCTGCTCCTTTCAAGTAGCTAATATTATTCCGTGCGTAATCTTTCTATTGGGTTGGCGCTGGCAGCCCGGAATACTTTGGTTCCGATGATCACAGCGCAGGAGAGCAGCACAATCAGGAAGGTGCCAATGTAGGGAGCTGGCCCTGCATCAGGATGGTATTGGTAAATAAGCTGGAAAATAAATTTACTGGTAAACAGGTAACCCAACACCGAACCAATCACAAATGCTATCAGGAGTATGCGGATGAACTCCCGGTTCACCAGTCCGATAATTTGCAGTACCGATGCACCCAAAACTTTGCGGATACCAATTTCTTTACTGCGCTTGTCTATGTTCAACGAAATTTGTGCAAACAAGCCAGACGCCGACAACAGCAAGGTAATAACAGCCAGGAAGAAAGCGATCGATTTGAAGCTTTGCGTCA
>NZ_DATCVJ010000052.1:0-6203 GCF_036566945.1 Chitinophaga sp.
ACAACGATGGGGATGAGGAACTCGTACAACTGGTGACTGCCACCGGCGGCCACCTCCGGCTCATACCGTATGGTTTGCCAAAACATACCATTGAACAGGGCATTACCCGCGTATACTTCGGCGAACAAAACGCCCAACTGGAAGTCTTCGGCGACCATAACCTCCTGAATATGCACGCCGCCAGACTGGTTTGCCATCAATTAGGACTATCCGATGCGGAATTCCTGACGGCAATCGCTACCTTTAAGGGCGCAGCGAAAAGACTGGAACTGGTTGCTAAAAACGATCATAGCGTGATTTACCGTGATTTCGCTCACGCGCCTTCCAAGGTAAAAGCCACCATGGAAGCCACCAAACACCAGTTCCCTGACCGGAAACTGATAGCAGTACTGGAGTTACACACCTATAGCAGTTTAAATGCAGATTTCCTGGAACAATACCACGGCGCACTGGATACAGCAGACATCGCAGCAGTATTTTACAGCAAACATGCCCTGGAAATCAAGAGAATGCCCGATCTTGCCCCGGAATTAATTGCACAGCGGTTTGGACGGAATGACCTGCACGTTTTCCATAACAGGGAAAAACTGGAAACCTTTTTATCCGCTCAGAACTATCAGGATACAAACCTGTTATTAATGAGTTCCGGTACATACGATGGCCTTGATTTCGGTAAACTGACCGAATTATTGCCAAATAATTAATCACTCAATAAACAAATACTAAATACTATATAATGCCTTCTTTGCTCCTCAAAAGGCCGCTGGCCGTAATCGATCTCGAAACCACAGGTACCAATGTGGCTTCTGATCGTATCATTGAAATTGCTATTATCAAAGTGTTTCCGGACAAATCAACACAGTCCAAAGTGAAACGCATTAACCCCGGAATGCCCATCCCAGCAGGATCTACAGCAATTCATGGTATCAAGGACGAGGATGTAAAAGATGCCCCTACCTTTAAACAGGCGGCCCACGAACTCAAACAGTTCATGGACAACTGCGACCTGGCAGGTTACAATTCCAATCGCTTCGACATTCCTTTACTGGTAGAAGAATTCCTTCGTGCGGAAATAGAATTTGATGTATCCAAACGCAAATTTGTAGACGTACAACGAATTTTCCACCTGATGGAAAAACGTACCCTCGGCGCCGCGTATAAGTTTTACTGCGATAAAACGCTGGAAAACGCCCATAGCGCCGAAGCAGATGCACTGGCTACCTACGAAATACTGGAAGCACAGCTGGGTCGCTACGAACAATTACAAGAGGATATCGACTCCCTCTCTGATTTTACCAAAGAAGAAGATTATATCGACTTCGCCCGCCGCCTCGTTATGCAGGGTGGTAACGAAGTCTTTAACTTCGGTAAATATAAAGGCCGCTCTGTAAGAGAGGTCCTGAAAGCAGAACCACAGTACTATGACTGGATGATGAAGGCGGATTTCCCCCTCAATACCAAACAGAAACTGTCGGAAATCTTTCATAATATGATGTTAAAAAAAATGTAATGTTATTCCGGAACGTCATATCTTGCGCCCGAATTGCATTATTTTCGCAGTCCAAAAATATTATCTGCTGAATTGGAAAAGCTTGTCATCATTCCTACGTACAATGAAAAGGATAACATCCTGAACATCATTGACGCTGTATTTTCCTTACAGGAGAATTTTCATGTCCTCATCGTGGATGACGGATCACCTGACGGTACCGGTGCCATTGTAAAATCATTACAACAGCAACATCCCAACGAATTATTCCTGGAAGAAAGATCCGGCAAACAAGGTCTGGGTACAGCTTATATCCACGGCTTCAAATGGGCATTGGCCAGAGGATACCAGTACATCTTTGAAATGGATGCGGATTTCTCCCATAATCCAAAAGACCTCGTACGACTCTACGACGCCTGTGCGAAAGACGGCGCAGATTTATCTGTAGGCTCCCGCTATGTTAAAGGCGGTAAAACCGAAAACTGGCCATGGGACCGCGCGGTATTATCTTATGGCGCCTCTATCTATGTAGGCATGATCACCTGGATGCCCGTACGCGATCCGACAGCCGGATTTGTATGCTACCGCAACACCGTACTGGAAGCCATTAACCTCGACCAGATACAGTTTGTAGGATACGCTTTCCAGATAGAAATGAAATTTACTGCGTGGAAACTGGGCTTCAAAATCAAAGAAGTAGCCATCACCTTTAAAGACAGAAAAGAAGGATATTCCAAAATGAGCAAAGGCATTGTAAAAGAAGGCATCCTCGGTGTGCTCAAAATACAATGGCAAAGCCTCTTCCGGAATTATGCAAGAAGAGTAAAGAATTAATTACTATATATAAAATTACTATTTAGGGATTTTTTCATTTTTATAAAATGAAGAAATCCCTAAATACATTAAGTGGGTTCATGAAAAAAGCATTTCTCCAGCTACATCTCTCCGTATTTCTGGCTGGTTTTACCGGGATTCTGGGTAAATTGATTTCCCTGAACGAAGGGCTGTTAGTGTGGTATCGGTTACTGATTACTTCTGTTACTTTATATGTTTTATTCCGCCTCCAGGGCACCTTTAAAAAGCTTCCCTGGAAAGATATTTTACCTATTGGTGCTACCGGCGTGGTGGTAGCACTGCATTGGCTCTTCTTCTATGGCAGTATTAAATATTCCAACGTATCCATAGGCGTGATCTGCTTTTCGATGACCAGCCTGTTTACCGCGATCTTTGATCCGCTGATCAACCGGCGCCGCTTCGATGTAGCTGAAATGCTCCTCAGCATGCTCACCCTGCTGGGTATCCTGCTCATTTTCCATTTCGATACCCAATACCGCACCGGCATTATCCTCGGCATTATCTCCGCCATGTTTGCCGCCCTGTTTACCGTATTTAACAAACGACTCATCAGGCGATTCGACACGTCTACCATCACCTTTTATGAGTTATCAGTGGGCTTTGTGGTACTGACGCTGGCCATGCCCTTTTACGTCTACCTGTTCCCGGTGCCGTCTCTCCTGCCTTCTGCAATGGACCTGGTCTACCTCTTTATACTGGCCTGGTTTTGTACGGTGCTCATGTACCTGTTGAGTATGAGTGCACTGAAAAAGATTTCTCCCTTTACCGTCAATCTTTGCTTTAACCTGGAACCTGTATATAGCATCGTGATGGCCTTTGTACTCTTTCATGAAAACAAGTTCCTGAACAATGCATTTTATGCGGGCCTGGCCTGTATTATGCTCTCAGTAGGCTTACAAATGCTACGCGTAGTCAGGGGCCGCACGGCAATGTAAAGCCCGCGTTTTTTTGTCTTTGTTCAGGATTATACTGATTTAGATGATTTTCCAGATTTTGTTTTACAGGATTAAAAAAGATTAGCGTAGACCTAAGCGAAACCATAGGCTTGTATCTACGCTAATCTTTAAAATCTTATAAAATCAAAAAAACAAAATCTGGAAAATCATCTAAATCAGTATAATCCTGAACAAAGACAAAAAACCGCAGGCTTTACCGTTGGTAAAGGCAATTCCATATTTTACCCCGTAATTATTATTTTCGCAGCTATGAGAAAAGTTTTTTTAGGGATATCCCTCCTGGGATCCGCCCTTGTTACCTATGCGCAACAACCTGCTAAAAAGCCGCTGGATCACAGTGTATACGACAGCTGGCAAAGCATTGGCACTAAACTGATCAGTAACAACGGACAGTGGGTAGTGTATTCAGTAGTCGTTCAGGAAGGAGATGCCAACCTGCTGATTTATGACCGTAAAACAGGGCAAACGACGAGCATTCCCCGTGGCAGCAGCCCGGTGATCACAGAAGATTCCCGCTACGTTATCTGCACCATTAAACCGCTTTTTAAAGATACCCGCGAAGCGAAGATCAAAAAAAAGAAAGCGGCAGATATGCCCAAAGATTCCCTGGCAATCATCACACTGGGACAACCGGACATCCAAAAATTTCCTGCGGTAAAATCCTTTAAAACACCGGAAAAAGGCAGCGGTTTACTGGCCTGGCTTCAGGAAAAACCAGCTGCTGATACTGCCAAAGCAAAAAGCAGTAAAGCTCCAAAATCCAGTGATGATGCAGATCGTGCAGATGATGATAAGGCCGCTGGCAGTAACACGGAAAGCGGTACGCTCGTGATCAGACAACTGCTCTCCGGCAAACAGGATACCCTGAAAAATGTAAAGGAATATACTTTCAGCAAACCCGGCAACCAACTGCTGGTAGAAATAGCCGCCGACAAAAAAGATTCACTCTCCCGCAATGGCGTGCTCCTCTGGCATACCGCCAGCCGGAAAGCTGATACCATCAGCCGCGGCGCCACCGACTACAAACAATTTTCTTTCGATGAAAAAGGAGAACAGGCCGCTTACTTCGGTACACCGGATGGCGAGAAAGCATTGCAGCAATTCTATAAACTCTACTACTTCAAACTCGGACAGGACAGCGCCCTGGAAGCAGCCGGTAAAACCAGCAGCGGCATTCCCGCTAACTGGACCATCAGCTCCAACAGCAACATCTACTTCAGCAAAGATGGTCAGCGCCTCTTCTTTGGAACCGCTCCTATCCTGCCTGTAAAGGACACCAACATCGTGGATTTTGAAGTAGCCAAAGTTGATATCTGGAATTATAAAGATGATTATCTGCAGCCCATGCAATTGAAAAATGCAGATAAGGAACTGAAGAGAAGTTATGCTGCCGTATATTATCCGGGAGCCAAACGCATTGTGCAACTAAGCGACAAAGACCTGGAAACCGTGATCACCGCGGCAGAAGGAAACAGTCCTAACGCGCTCGGCTATACGGACAAAGGAGAACGCGTACCCGTGCAATGGGTAGGCCGCACCCTGAAAACTGCTTACCTCGTGAACATTAATGATGGCACGAGAAAAAGGATCAAAGAAAAACTGGACGGTAATTTCTATATCTCTCCCAATGGAAAATATATTATCTGGTACGACCTCGTTAACAGGCAATGGTTCAGTTATGATAACGCTACCGGCACGGCCATCAATATCAGCAAAGGCATTCCCACCAAAGTATATGATGAGGAAGATGACCACCCGGATGTACCCGACGCATACGGCATAGCAGGATGGCTCGCAAACGATGCAGCAGTCTATATCTATGATCGTTATGATATCTGGGAAACAGATCCTTCCGGTAAAAAATCACCGGTGAATCTGACACAGGGACTGGGTCGTAAAGAAAAAATACGCCTCCGTTATCTTCGTCTCAATCCGGAAGAAAGATATTTCACACCCGGCCAAAACCTGATGCTGACTGCATTCCAGGATAGTACCAAATACAATGGCTTCTACCAACAGGAATTACCAGGTAAAAACGGGAAAATAAAAGCAGCCAGACAAATTGTGTTAGGACCATTTTCCTATACAGATCTGCAGCAGGCAAAAGACGCAAAAGTATATACTTTCGTAAAGGGCAACTATGAACTGTCGCCCGATGTGTTTACCGGAGAAAATATTGCACAGACCACACAAATAAGTCATACCAATCCGCAGCAGCAGCAGTACAATTGGGGCACCGCTTCCCTGTACAAATGGACTACCTTCAGTGGTAAACCCGCCGAAGGTATCCTCTATAAACCGGAAAATTTCGATGCCAACAAACAGTATCCTGTTATCTTCTATTTCTATGAGAAATTAACAGATGGTTTGTATAACTATCAGGCGCCCGCACCTACGCCATCAAGACTGAACATTTCATTCTTTGTAAGTCGCGGCTACCTGGTGTTTGCACCGGATATCAGCTATGAAAACGGCTACCCCGGCAAAAGCGCCTACGATTATATTGTCAGCGCAGCAGAAGACCTGGCTAAAAAACCATGGGCCGACGGCAAAAACATGGGCATACAGGGACAGAGCTGGGGCGGTTACCAGGTAGCTTACCTGATCACACAAACCAACCTGTTTAAGGCTGCCTGGGCCGGTGCACCGGTGGCCAACATGACCAGTGCCTATGGTGGTATACGCTGGGAAAGTGGCATGAACAGACAGTTCCAGTACGAACACTCACAAAGTCGTATAGGCGCTACGTTATGGGACAAGCCAGAGTTATATATCGAAAACTCTCCGCTCTTTAATCTTCCCCGCGTTACTACGCCGGTGGCGATTATGTCTAACGACGCAGACGGCGCAGTGCCCTGGTATCAAGGCATTGAAATGTTTACCGGCTTACGTCGTTTAGGCAA
>NZ_DATCVJ010000053.1:0-5646 GCF_036566945.1 Chitinophaga sp.
GTTTTTTTCAGATAATCATCCAGCATTTTTTCCAGCTGTTTTGCCTTTTCAGGCTTGGCTGCATATAAGTTATTTGTTTCCTTAGCATCAATGATGATGTTAAATAGTTCTGTTTTATGGCTACCATAGTGCTTTATCAGTTTCCAATCGCCAAGACGAATAGCACTGGCCGGCGTTTCGCGCCAAACCTGTGACAGGTTATGCTTGTTATTCCTTTCAAGGTAAGCCGGAAAATGCCACACCATTAGCCTTTCAGCAGGTAGTTGCCCACCCGCTAACAAAGGTAACAGCGAACTACCATCTAAATTTTCCGGCCATTCCGTTTTGGGTAAGCCTGCCAACTCCATAAATGTTGGGTAGAAGTCTGCCGCCATCACCGGTTGTTCAATTACCCGACCTGGCTTTAAATGATGAGGCCATTTAATAATTAATGGCTCGCGGATGCCGCCTTCATATAATGACCCTTTTTCGCCGCGCAAATTAACCGTCGTATAATTAAGTACCGGGCCGTTGTCTGATAGGAAGATGATGATGGTGTTGTCACTTAAGCCGGCCTTGTTAATCTCTTTAATTACACGCCCAACATTAGTATCAAGATTCTCCATCATCGCCGCATAAACGGCGCTGATCGGTGCGTTATCCGGTAACAATTTTTTATACTTCTTAACGAGTGAGTCGGGGGCCTGCACCGGACTGTGTACCGAATAGTAAGGAAGGTATAAACAAAACGGCTTCTCATGTTTTGTTGCGATATAATTCACCGCCTTATCTGTTAACGCGTCTGCCAGAAACTTATCTACCGGCTGGTCGTCTAAATTTGGCAGATTAAATGGAGGGAAATGGTCACTTACCCCACCGGCATCTGAACCACCTATATTTTGTAGAAAACCCTGCCCCAGTGGACTAAAAGCCCCATCGCCCAAATGCCATTTGCCGATGCTTATACATTCATAGCTGCATTTGGTTAAGCCTTCTGCAAAAGTCACAAAACTGGTATCCAATATAGTTTTATTTTCTACCGGTATCAGTTTTCTGTCTTTCGTTCCACCACGTGTAGATTTACCAACGGTATATATACCATGTCTGGGAGTAAACATACCTGACAACAAACACGCCCTGGATGGGGCACAATTGGGCGCGTTTACATACCCTTGTGTAAACTTCCAGCCATCCTTAGCTAAACCATCAATATTGGGGGTTTGCACGTATTTATTTCCATAGCAGCCTAAATCGTTATAGCCCATATCATCTGCCAATATAAAGACGATGTTGGGCCGCGAATTAATGAATGATTTTTGCTGAGCAAATACTTTAAGGCATGATAAACAGTATAAGATGCTGAGATAGTATAACGCGTTTTTCATTGTTACTAATATTAATGTATGGTCATCAGTTTAACGGCTACCTGCAGCGGTCACTATTGATAAGCCTATTAACTATGCAGCGCTTTATTCAACAAGCCCAACCCCTTCTCACTATAACTAAGCAATAAAGCCTGCTCTCGTCCGGACGCACTCATTTTAGCCCAGGTTTTTTGCAGAATATCAATCATCTTATCATCAGACTGCTTTTCAATAAGATCATCATACTGGAATTCAAGAAACACCAGGCAAAGTGCATCTTCCATCGCCTGTACTTCGTTGTCGGTTTTAAGTCGCTTCTTCCCTATAATTTCACATACGCGGTCAATGGTATCCGAATCATATCCCACGGTGCGTAGCATCTCCGCTGCCTTATTTGCGTGGAATTTGGAAAGCTCGTTTCTCCATGTAAGATATCCCACCCTGCCTTCCGGATAATTACTTCTTGCAATCTCCCATCTTCCAATATGCTGGCATCTGGAGGCGAGCAATAAAGATTCACTGGCATCCGGATGAAGTCTTTCTATCCATTCATGTAATTTGATGGCATAAAAATATTCAGATGGAAATTCCTCTCCATGCCAGATCACTTTCTCAGGGGCTTTCCTGTTATACGCATCAAAAAGTTCAAAAGCCTGCTCCAGACGGGTCATAAGGATTAATTTTAAATCGGTAATAATATGGTAGATTTCTTCTGAAGTCCAAGATACTTAAAAATGAATCGGGTAGCAATATATATGATCACCAGCATCTTCCATCAAAATGAGTTGTAAGTTGTCCTGTCCGCGGGTGTTCATGGAAATACGTAACATCCTGATAGACAGGATCCGTTCTCCCTTGATAATTATTTCTTAATAAATTCAAAGAACCAGCTAACTTTCAGGAGCCATTTTACCCGAATTTTTAAGACACATACCGGCAAAAGTCCATCTGCCTGCAAAAAAGTTTGCCGAAAAAGTAAAAACTATACAAAACCTTCATTTTCATTCTATTTATTGATAATGGGTAATCCGACTTTGTAGCCAAATTGAGCTATCATGAAGTGGATTACCCGTGAACGACCTAAAATAGACCGCATCGCCTGCCCATGGCTGATTACCCGGTTTATTGACCCGGAAAAGAAGAAAAACATACCTGAAATAAAACATTAATAAATAGTAATGGACAATAACAACACGCCGACTTATAGCCTGCGCCAATTAGTACTTTATTTTCTTGGATTAGGTAGCTGGGGCTTTGGCGGACCGGTTGCTCTTGCAGGCTATATGCATCGTGACCTGGTTGAAAAAAGGAAGTGGATCAGTGAAGAAGATTATAAAGAAGGGCTGGCATTAGCCCAGCTCGCCCCCGGCCCACTAGCCGCACAGTTGGGCATATACATTGGATATGTACACTATCGTATCCTGGGAGCAACACTCGCCGGTTTAGCCTTCGTACTGCCATCGTTTATTATAGTGGTAACCCTCGGATTTATTTATACTCAGTGGCAGGGTATTCCCTGGATGCAGGCAGTATTTTATGGGGTTGGGGCAGCTGTCATTGGTATTATCGCCATGAGCGCCTATAAGCTAACCCGTAAATCAATTGGCACAGATAAGTGGCTGGGCGTTATTTATCTTATTACAGCCGCCTATACCGTATGGAAAGAAAATGAAAACGTGTTGCTTTTCCTCGGTGCTGGAATTATTTACTGGTGGGTGAAATCTCCAAAGAAGAAAATATCCGTCCCGAAGAAAGAAGCCGGAGAACTTATTAAATCCTCTTCATTCCCGCTACTGTTCAATTTTTCATTCAGTGCATCCGGTAATACACTTTGGCAGATACTCTTATACTTTACTAAGGCAGGAGCATTGGTTTTCGGTAGCGGTTTAGCTATCGTTCCATTTCTCTATGGCGGTGTGGTAAAAGAACACGGGTGGTTAAATGAGCAACAATTCATGGATGCAGTGGCAGTAGCCATGATTACTCCCGGACCAGTTGTAATAACAGTAGCATTTATAGGCTTCCTTGTCGCTGGTTTTACCGGTGCTTGCGTTGCTGCTTTTGGCACCTTCTTTCCCTCTTATGTTTTTACAGTAGTACCTGCACCTTATTTCAGAAAATATGGAAAGCATCCTGGTATAAAGGCTTTTGTTGATGGTGTTACTGCTGCTGCCATCGGTGCCATATCGGGTGCCGTGATTGTACTAGGTAAAAGATCACTGGTAGATGTCTACACGATTGCCCTGGCTATTATCACAGTGATAGTGTTATTGCGATTTAAGAAACTGCCTGAGCCAATAATCATATTGGTGGCGGCAGGTGTTGGACTTTTACTAAAGAATATGCAATAACCACCAATAAATAATATAGACCGCATACAATTTCTTAAATCCGGGCTTATCTTTAATCTCTTCAATTGAGATAACGTGGCTGAACGGCTGAATACCGCCAGAAAGATCGGATAAGACTACTTTAAATAACTAATAAATGAATGTTTACCATAAACAGGTATCGATGTGTGGTTGCATAATTATGCTGTCTTTATCTGTTATAGCACAACAACGGACAATCCATATCAGGGAGTTACTTTCCCTCGTACAGTCGCAGCCCCAGGTGAAAGCTTATGAGCAACAATCCCAGGCAGCACAGTATAATGTAAATCTTGCGAAAAACTCATTGATGCCGGAATTGACGGCTGGCTACCAGGCGGGATATGCCACCTACAATAACATTACCGGGATTAGTTATCCAGGATTAATCTCTCCCATGAGCGGGCCTCCTTCTACCGGAAATGTGTATGATCCGGTTCCCGGCACTGCTGTTGCAGCCTTGTTGAAGTGGAACCCGCTTACCTTTGGGCAGCGGCAGGCGGCTGTTGAAAAAGCAGCAGCACAATATAAGCTGGCGGGTACCTATTACAATGATGTGCTTTTCCGGCAACAGTTCCTTGCCATCACCTCCTACCTGAATGCGGTATATCTTCATCAGCTCCTGCAAAGTTATGAAGCCAATATCGAACGCACTAAAGTTGGCTTACAACAGTCACTGGTATATGCACAACAAGGCTTACGACCGGGTATTGACACCACCCAGTTTCAGTCGGTATTGGCGCAGGCGCAAACAGATCTGATGACGATACAGCGTCAGTACTATGCAGAAATTTCCGAACTCACGCGGATAACTAATTTGCCCGAAAAGCCGGATGGGATTGTATTATCAGATACTTTGCTCATTCATCAATTACCTGTTGATGCAGACACCTCTTCCGGCTTTGCGTCACACCCTTCCCTTCAGTATTATCAGACTAAAAGAGAAGTCAGCGAAGCGGCCCTGAAAGAAATACAACGTGCATGGCGCCCTAAACTTGATCTTTGGGCCAATGCCTTTGCACGTGGTTCAGGTGTGCAGGCAGATGGATCTATCAACAAAGCAGATGGCTGGTCTTTATCCCGCAGGAATTATGGTGCGGGTGTACAGATAAGTTTTCCCATCCTCCAGTTTTCACAGGTAAACTTCCAGAAAAAGCAGTACAAGCTGCTGCTTAAATCAGACGAGGCACAATTAGATCAGGTCAAGCTAAATCTGCAAAAGCAAAAAGAAACTGCACAATTTAATTACGAGCAGAATTTGTCGATTGCGCAACAGTCACTGATACAGGCCCAGGCCGCCCGATTTGCCTTTGATGGGTTGAAACTTAGTTATGAAAGTGGTCTGATAGATTTTACCAGGCTGATTCAGGGGCAATACGATCTGCTAAAAGCCGAAGCAGGTGAGGCCAATACCTTTTTGCAGGTATGGCATTCCCTGTTAGAGCTGGCAGCTGCAAATGGTAACCTGAATGTATTTACAGATAAACTGAAATAACGATACACGCTTTATGAAACTAATCATTTCGGCATTAAGGCATCCCGTCACCATACTGGTAGCTATTATTGCCATCCTCTTTTTTTCTTTCCTGTCTATCCGCAATGCGAAGGTAGATATATTCCCGCGCCTTGGTTTGCCGGTAGTATATGTAGCACAACCTTATGGCGGGTTGTCTCCTGAGCAGGTAGAAGGATTTGTTACCTCCTATTACGAGTACCATTTTCTATACATCACCGGTGTTAAATATGTAGAATCTAAAAGTATTCAGGGTGCTGCTATTATTAAAATAGAATTTAATGAAGGCACAGATATGAGTCAGGCGATGGCCGAAGTGGTTGGGTATGTGAACCGGGCAAGAGCTTTTATGCCCCCGGGTACAGTACCTCCCTTTGTTACCCGTTTTGATGCGGGTAGTGTGCCTGTAGGACAATTGGTG
>NZ_DATCVJ010000054.1:0-2249 GCF_036566945.1 Chitinophaga sp.
CCTGGCTCGAAAGCGCGAAATGCAAAAGTGGACCAAAAAATACGACGCATGGGTAGCCCATCGTGACCAATTGATGAAACAGAAACCGTTTTAGGGGAAATCGGAAATGGCTATGAAAACTGAATTGGCACCGGTGGCCGCACGTGACCTGCAAATCATCGAGTATCGCGGCCAGCGGGTGGTGACCACTGAGCAAATGGCTGCGGGGTATGGTGCCACGGAGAAGATGATCAGCAATAACTTCTCGCGCAACCAAACTCGCTTTGTTGAGGGAAAACATTATTTCGATGTTGAAGGCGAAGAACTACTGACCCTGAAGAACTCCCCCTCATTTAGAGGGGCAGTTGATAAACGCACTCCCCGTCTACGTCTTTGGACAGAGCGCGGCGCGGCCAACCACGCGAAGATGCTGGAAACCGATCAGGCGTGGGGCTATCACGAGGACCTGGTGGACTTCTATTTCACTCAGCGTGACGCGATCAACGCACCGGCAGCCCAGATACCTATTAGCCGAAAAGAGTTGGCGCTGATGGTGATCGAAGCAGAAGAGCGCGCCGAAGCTGCTGCCATCGAAAATAAAACGCTAAGCGTCACGGTTGAGAACCTGGAAAAGCACTTTACCAAAGGCATGACACTTCCAGCGTTCTGCAAAGCACTTAACGGCGTTAACACCAGCAAAATCACCTGGTGGGCTTTCCTGCGGGGCTGGCTTTATAACGAACAACCAGACCCGGAGAAGGAACCTCGCTGGAGAGTTAAATCTTATGCTCGCGACAAGTATCTGACCGAGCAGGATATTCAGATTAAAGATGTCGGAAAGGAACCTTTTACCAAAAAGAAAGTTGTGCTGTTGCTGAAGGGTACGCACCGACTTTATCAGCTCTACCTCAAAGGCGAGCTACCAATGAAAGCTACATGGAACGGCGAATACAGCCACGACAAAGCCATTTACACTCCGGAGGTAAAATAATGCTCATCTATACCGACATTCTCCGCGCCGCCCTATGCTGCGTAGCCAGCGAAAAGGAAGAACGCACCTACCTGCGAGGGGTACGCATCACCCCTTCCCACATTCAGGCATGTAACGGGGTTGCGATGGTATCAATGGAGCACGGCGACAGTACCGACATTGACGGTGTTTTTCTGCTGAAAGGCGATATCCCGGATAACGTAGAGGTGACGATTATCGACCTTCTGAAAGATGGTTGGATGGCGATTCACTTTGATGAATTCGAGAAGGCTGTGGGCTCATCGACATTAGCGAAGATCGAATGCAGTTACCCGGATTTGGAAAAATTGATGACTCCCAGGCCTGAGCGATGCGACGAGTTACCAATGTTCTCCTCAACCCTTCTCGATCTTCCATATCGCATGTTTGGATCGGCTGCACTCAAATTCAAGCCACTCGGGAAATCTGCACCATGTCAGATAATGCTCGACCCGGTAATTAATGAATACTTCGGCAATCCCTTCCTGGCTTTGATGCCACTGCGGGAAGATGCCTTTGAGCAAATCTCAGAGGTTCTGAAATGATGGAACGCACAAAAATCAATACTGAGTCGCTGAAGACAATTACCGAATGCCTGGAGCAGCTGGCGCTGGCTGAAGAAAGCATTATCTCTATAGATGGCCAGCTCCTGAAGCAGGATGCCGATCCTGATTGGCGCAAACGGGCTGAAAATGCCAGACGGACAGTACAGCAAAAGAAGCGCATCGTTATGTCCCGCCTGGCTGTTCTGCGCCAGCAGGAAAAAGAACGTAACCTGCAGCTGCACCAGCAGCACAGCGATTTTCTGGTTAAGGCCCTGCGCGAAATTGTAACGCCCTCTTCTTTTGAGCGGTGTGTGCGTATAGCAAAAGAAAAAGTGGAGGAGATTCATGCAAACCAGTGCTGATATCGTTCTTCTGGTGCCGAATGACTGGGTTAGCGAAAAAGTTCTGATTGCGGTTACCGGGCTCAAGCCCGGTACCATCACCCGGGCCAGAAAAGAATCATGGCTGCTTGGCCGCGAGTACCTGCACATTTCGCCAGATGGTAATCCCAAGCCTTCCAGCGAGTGTATGTATAACAGGAAAGCCGTAGATCAGTGGATCGAGGCTCAGAAAAAAAATCAACCAGGTGCGAAGACAGCATGAAAAGCAGTACACTCGTCGATGCTCCTGGACGTCAGGAGGGATTAATGGCTTTAACATCATACCCAACAGGCGTCGAAAACCACGGCGGTTCGCTCCGCATCTGGTTTCTTTAT
>NZ_DATCVJ010000055.1:0-8276 GCF_036566945.1 Chitinophaga sp.
TGGTCGTAATTTTTAGAAGCTCAGGTTAATACCGGCAGATATAGACTTGATAGCCGGATAGCGATAGTAAGTAGTACCTCCAACGGATTGCTCAGGATCCAGGCCCTTATGGTTATAGATGGTGAAAAGATTTTCTCCCTGCAAATAAACGAGCACGTTATTGAGGTGTGCTTTTTGCATCAGCGCTTTGGGGAGGTTATAGCTCAGGTTCATTGTTTTTAAACGGGCGTAGCTGGCATCATACAAAAAGCGGCTGGAAACGGATGTCCAGTTGGTTTGAACGGTGGTCAGCTTTGGTACATCCGTCTTCGTATTTTCCGGCGTCCAGTGGTTCAGCATCTCTGTACCGAAAGGCCGCCCTGCTGAAGTTCCGGTGCCTAACAGGAACAGGTAATCCTGATCGAGGACCTTACCTCCTACACTGTATGCGATCATGAAGGAGAAAGAAAATCCTTTATAGTTGAAAGTATTGGAAAAACCACCATACAAGTCCGGCAGCGAAGAACCCATGTAATATTGCGTGGCGGAGCTATAGGTACCAGTAGTGCCTTTGCTGCCATCTGCATTTGTTACATACCATAACGGCAAACCTGTTTTCTCATCTACACCGGCCCAGTCGCGCAGCCAGAAATCATAAATAGATTTTCCCACCATCAGTTTCTTCGTACCACTGATAATTTCTTTTTGCGGTAACTCCGTAATCTTGTTTTTATAATGGGTCATATTGAGATCCACTACCCAGCTGAAGTCCTTTGTTTTCACCGGAACGCCGTGCAGGGTCACTTCGTAACCTGTATTTTTCAATGCGCCAATATTCTGAGCAATAGATCCATAACCCAAAGAAGGTGGCAGTGGCTTCAGGTACAGCAGGTCTTTAGACTTACGCTGGAAGAACTCCAGGGTACCACCAAAGCGGTTATCGAACATGGAATAGTCGACACCCACGTTGAGGTTCAGATTCGTTTCCCATTTCAGATTTTTGTTGTACAACACCCTGCGATAGGTACCGCCTTCTCCGAGGTTACTGTTTACATCCAGCAATGGCAGGTAGTTATAGTAAGAATCTGGTCCCAGGTTATCATTTCCCTGTGCACCGTAGCTGGCGCGCAGTGTCAGGGCATTCAGCCAGCTGCTGTTTTTCAGAAAGTCTTCTTCCGTCATTTTCCAGGAAGCACCAACAGACCAGAAGGTTCCCCAGGCGCGATCCGGCGCGAAGCGGGAAGACCTGTCTGCTCTGATAGATCCGGATAAAAAGTATTTTCCAAGGTAGTCATATTCTGCACGACCGAGATAACTGTAAAGGTTATACGTATCTGAGTAGCCCTGCAAATCTTTGATCAGTGCGGCATCAGACAGTTCATCGAGACCCAGCAGGGAAAAGCCGGAACGCTGACCATCCATGAAGGTGGTGGTATATTTAAAAGTTTCCTGCCCTGCCAACAGGTTCAGGTGATGTTTTTCGTTGAATGTTTGCTCGTAGGTAAGCAGGTTGTTGAAAGTCCAGCTAAAAATGCGGGTTGACTGTCTTTCTACGGTACCACCTACTTCCGCATCAAAGCCATACACGGGATTGGTATAGTCGTGTTGATTGATGGCGGTATAATCCGCGTTGTAGCTGGTTTTAAACTTCAGTCCTTTCCAGAGTGTGGCTTCTCCGAAAACGCGTGCAGACACATCATCTCTGCCGTAATTATGTTCATCGATTGCGGAAGTTGCCACGAGGTTGGTGTTGGTATTTACGGCACTGGGGCGGTAGCTGCCATAATCAAATATTTTATCGCCGTTGGCATCCCGCAAATAAGCACCGGTTGTCAGGTCCCGCTGATAAATAGGATAAAAGCTGGACATGAGGCGGCCATAGTTCACGTAGTTATCGGAGCGGCTATCTTCCGAAGGAGGCGCTTGTTGGTCGGAATGTGCGCCACTGATATTCAATCCTACTTTCAACCATTTTTTAGCGTCCAGCTCTACATTGCTGCGTACGTTATAGCGTTTAAAACCGGAGGCCAGGTAAATACCCTGATCGTTGAGGTAACCACCGGAAATATAGTACCTGCTTTTTTCCGTGGCGCCACTGATGTTCAGATCAGCCTGTGTACGATGTCCGGTGCGCTGCATGGCCTCGTCCCAGTTATCATCCCACAATGTTTTAGCACCTGCTACCAGTTTACCGTCGGTACCTACCGGTTGCGGAAATGCGGTGCCATAAGGGTTGATGCCCAGTCGTCTAACCAGGCCGCTACTGGCCTGTGTGGCTGCTGTAGCAGAAGACAGACCGTTGGTCAGTCCGGCATTGCGGAGCGCTTCCCAATACATTTCAAAGTATTGGTCGGTGCTTACCCTGTCATAATCTTTCACGGCTCTTTTGGAAAAGCCCTGACTAACGCGGGCATCTATCGTTGTACCGGCTGTTTTACCTTTTTTGGTGGTGATGATAATCACACCATTCGCACCGCGTGAACCATACAAAGCACTGGAGGCTGCATCTTTTAATACGCTGACAGACTCGATATCGGATGGGTTGATGGCACTGAGGCTACCGCCGTAAGGCACACCATCCAGTACATACAGCGGATCAGCAGAAGCATTGATAGAGCCTACCCCTCGAATGCGGATGGTAGCATCAGAACCGGGCTGACCGCTGGTAGAAGTACTTTGCACACCTGCAGCCAGGCCCTGTAAAGCTTTGGTTACGCTGGACACCTGCCTGTTTTCCAGTTCAGTGCCTTTGATCTGCGCAACAGATCCGGTATAAGAACCTTTTTTCGCGGTACCATAAGCCACGACTATTTCTACTTCCCCTAAATCTTTACCGGAAGAGCGGAGTCCCACATTAATCGGCGTAGTACTAATGGGTACTTCCTGTTGCTCCATACCGATATAGCGGATCTGTAAAGTAGTGGCTGCAGGATCATTGACCTGCAGTTTAAAATTTCCATCAGGATCACTTACTGTACCATTGGTAGTACCTTTCACTACCACCGAAGCACCTGGCAAAGGTGTATTGTCTTTCGCATTATAAATGCGGCCGGTAACGGTCCGTGTTTGTGCAAATACTGCTGTTGAGCTGAATAGTAGCAGTAAGAGAAGTAGTCGTTGTAACATAAACAAAAGTTGAGATGAGCGGTGATTAGGTTCTTCGCGGCAATACAATGCCCTGCCTGTATGTAAACGGACTTTGCAGCGTTGTATCCCATTGATGTTAAATACCGGGAACAGATGAAGTTCCGGGAACAGTTAATGATTGTTGTAACCTGCTGTCACAGCGATGTGGCTAAGCAGACAAATGTTTACTGATTTAAGATTGAGCGCAACAACAATCGTTGCAAACGAAATATGGTTGGGTATATTTTTCCATAAGCTTTCCTTTAAAATTAGTTCCGTTTTTCTTACCCTATAACTCCTATAGACTAATGGGACGCAAAGCTATATTCTTTACAAGTTAAAAACAAAAGAAATGTTAAAAAAGTTGAAAAGAAAAAACTGTATAAACAGTAGTTTACTGTACTGACGCGGGTTTCACTCGATAAAAATATGATGAACGGATTATTTTATCGTCCTTTATGCATTAACAACACGATAATCACCCCCGAGGTAGTGAGGGTAATATTAGCCACTGCATATGCTACCGTATATCCAAGGGCGGGCACTTTACTATTCAGGGCATCCTGCACCGCGAGCAGCGGAGCAGATTCGTCGTGTGCTCCTGCACAAGCGCCCAACCCAATAGCCGGATGAAATTTGAATACATATTTAGAAAGAAACAGGGCTACTATCATAGGCAACAGACTTAGTACCGCACCGGCCAGGAAAAGGGTCAGCCCTTCTTCTCTCAATCCCTTCAAAAAACCTTCACTGGCACTTAATCCAACGATGGCGATGAATACATGCAATCCCAGTTTGGTGAGTACCCATTGGGAAGCCGCGGGGATATAACCAAAACTGGGGCGCATACCTCGCGCCCAACCGAACACCAGACCGGCAATCAATGCACCGCCACTGGTACTGAGTTCTACCGGAACATTGCCAAAATGAACACTGAGACTTCCGAACAATGTACCTGCCACAATACCTCCGGCGAGATATACAATATCTGTTTCCACGCCCCCTCTTTCTTTATAGCCTAAAACTGCCACGGCTTTATCCAGTTCCAGCTGAATACCTACCATTTCTACCACATCGCCTTTTTGTATGATGGTATAGGCAGACAAAGGCATTTCAATACCGGAACGGGTAATTTTGCGGATACTGATACCATGAAACTCGGGGTGCCGGGTAAATTCTTTTAGCGGTCTGTTATTGGCCGCCTTGCTGGTGATAATGACGGTAGCCGACTGCACCGGGAAGGTTAACAATTCAGCATCCGCTATCTCCTTCCCTAATAAGGCCTCCGAAGCAATAGCTGCGGAGCGCTGACCGCCTATGGCAACAATATCTCCCGGTTTAATAATAAAATTACTATCGGTTTCATACAATTTTCCGCTTCGCCTTACCCGCAGGATGTATAACAATCTTTTTTTCTCATGCAGGATATCTTCAATCTCTCTCACTGTTTTGCCATCCCCTGCCAGTTCTGCGCTAACGAGATAAGCCCGGAACGCCACCTGATCATAGGCATTCGTGATGTTCTCGTCTTCTTCCTCAGCAGCATCCGATACTTTCGCTTCCAACTCTTTGGTTTGTTCGATCAATTTCGCGCGGCTCCCAGACATAAACCAGGGGCCAATCACAGAAAGAAACCAGCTGGTGCCGGCTGTACCAAAAATATAAGTCACCGCATAAGCAATTGGAATCTGATTGACGAGGGTCGTTTTCTGATCATCATTCAGATCCAGTTCGTTGATGGTATTGGAGGCCACCCCGATAATAGCGGAACAGGTATTGGCGCCCGACATCAGCCCCGCGGTAGTACCGGTTTCGAAGTGAAGTAAAGACGCTATTCCCCAGCAAAAGAGCAGGCTGCTGCAACATACAATAAACGAAAAAAGTGCAATCGGTAATCCATCTTTTTTCAAGCCCTGGAAAAACTGGGGACCGATACCGTACCCGGTACAAAACAGGAAGAAGAGAAAAAAGATAGATTTTGTTTCGGAAGGAATGTTGATATGAAAGCTGCCTATAGCAATACCCACCAGCAATACGCCGGTTACCGTACCCAATGTAAAGCCTTTAATGTGGGCTTTCCCTATCAGGTAGCCGATAAGCAGGGTTAGCATCACCGCTATTTCAGGGTATTTCTGTAAAGTGTCGATGAACCAGGTGAGCATAATTGAATATTAAGGTTGCGCCTATATTACAATTATGATCACCTGTTGGTTCGGAAGGAAGAAGTTTATTCTATAGCAATCCATTTTCAAAGCCCTCATCAATCAACCAGTCGCCGCTATCAGCGGCCTGTGTGGCCAATTCATCGCAGCGGTTATTAAAAGGATTGCTGGCATGCCCTTTCACCCACTGCATTTTTATGCGATGCTTTTTATACAGTGGAATAAAACGCAACCAGAGGTCTTTATTTTTTTTGTCTTTAAAATTAATTTTCACCCAGCCCCATAGCCAGCCTTTTTCAATACTGTCTACCACATATTTGCTGTCTGTAAAAATAGTTACGGCCACGCCATCTTTCTTCAGCGCTTCGAGTGCTACAATCACCGCCAGGAGTTCCATCCTGTTGTTGGTGGTTTTACGATATCCTTGTGATAATTCCTTTCTGATACTTCCCCATATCAGCACTACGCCATATCCTCCCGGGCCAGGATTGCCGCGGGATGCACCATCAGTATATACTACCAGTTCAGCCATGTTCATTTTTAAAGAAGCGCTAAGATAGATTATATTGGCAGAAAGCTGAAAGCAAAAAGCTATTGAGGTGGATACTCCAGCCATCATTCGCTCATATCTTCGCTCCAATAGCCTTTTGCTTTCTGCTTTCCGCCTTCAGCTCCTACTACACCTGAAATACGCCTACATTAAACGCTTGTTCTACCGGGGCATTATTGGCGGCTTTGATGCCTTCTGCAATGCGTATCCTGGTATCGGCCGGATCGATGATATCATCTACCCAAAGGCGGGATGCCGCGTAGTAAGGGGTGGTTTGTGCGTAATACTTATCTGTAATTTCTTTCAGCAGGCGGGCTTCTTCTTCCGGTGTGATCACTTCTCCTTTTGCTTTCAGAGAAGCTACCTGTATCTGTAATAATGTTTTGGCGGCCTGCTCTCCTCCCATCACCGCTATTTTGGCGGAAGGCCATGCATAAATAAAACGGGGATCATAAGCTTTGCCGCACATGGCGTAATTACCGGCGCCATAGGAATTACCGATAATGATGGTGATTTTGGGCACCACGGAATTGGCGACGGCATTCACTAATTTAGCACCGTCTTTAATAATACCGGCGTGTTCACTTCTGCTGCCTACCATAAATCCGGTAACGTCCTGCAAAAATACCAGCGGAATTTTTTTCTGATTACAATTCATAATAAAGCGGGCTGCTTTGTCGGCGCTGTCGTTATAGATCACGCCTCCCATCTGCATTTCACCTTTGCGGCTTTTTACTATTTTGCGTTGGTTGGCAACGATACCCACGGCCCAGCCATCTATACGCGCATATCCACATAAAATGGTTTTACCATAATCCTGTTTATACTGATCAAATGCAGAACCGTCTACCAACCGTTCAATCACTTCCAGCATATCATAAGGACGGGAGCTATCTACCGGCAGTACGCTGTCCAGGTCTTCTCCGGACTTCAGTGGCATCTGCGGTGCAATCCGATCAAATCCGGCAGTGGGTTGATGTCCCAGCTTACCGACGATGCGTTTCACCTGATCCAGACATTCTTCATCTGTTTTAAATTTATAGTCGGCGATACCGGAGATTTCTGTATGTGTAACAGCTCCGCCTAACGTTTCCGCATCTACGTCTTCTCCAATCGCTGCTTTTACCAGGTAGGGGCCTGCCAGAAAAATGGAGCCATTGCCTTCTACCATCAGCACTTCATCGCTCATGATAGGCAGGTAGGCGCCACCGGCCACACAGCTGCCCATTACGGCGGCAATCTGTGTAATGCCCATCGCACTCATACGTGCATTGTTGCGGAAGATGCGCCCGAAATGTTCTTTATCCGGAAATATTTCATCCTGCATCGGTAAAAATACGCCGGCACTATCTACCAGGTAGATGACCGGAAGCCGGTTTTCCATGGCAATTTCCTGCAGGCGAAGATTCTTTTTGCCGGTCATTGGAAACCAGGCACCGGCTTTCACCGTCATATCATTGGCTACAATCATGCACTGCCGGCCGCTTACGTAACCGATACCTCCTACGGTACCAGCCGCAGGGCAACCGCCATATTCTGCATACATATCATAAGCAGCAAAAGCGCCTATCTCTGTAAACGTAGAATCCCGGTCTATTAAATAATGAATACGTTCACGGGCAGTCAGCTTGCCGCGCTGCCGCACTTTCTCCAGACTTTTCTTTCCCCCGCCCTGTTCTATCACGCCCAGGCGTTGTTTCATGGTGCTGATTGCCATCCGCATAGCATCCTCATTTTTGTTGTTCTCCAGTTGCTGCTGATCCATAACGATGGTTTTTTATATTCTTTAAAAATAAGGGAAAGAATTCAGTAAATTCGAATTACGGCAGGGCTACCGGCCCTTGTCCTGATCCTATTTAGATGATTATCATGATTAAAGGGGGTTGACTTCTCATTTATACAGCCGTACCCGGGTTATATAAGTACCCATTTAAAAGAGACAAGAATATCTTTTAAAAAATAAAATCGGATCGTATGTCGTTAACGGAACATTTAGCTGCTTCGCTTGAAAACCTTTACAATGGGCAACCATGGATTGATGTTACTTTCTATCCGCATCTCTCCCGCATTGATGCGCAACAGGCGGTCAAGACTTTCGGAGAATCAAATAATATCTGGGAGATCGTGAATCATATCATATTCTGGCATCAGCGTGCGCAGCGATTTATGCATAACGAAGCACCGGAGCAGGATGGAGATCTGCCGGATTTTTATATGCCTGAAAATCATGGAGAAGAAAACTGGCAGGCCACTATACACCGGCTGGCACATTCTTTCGAACAGATCGCCGCCACTATCCGTAAATTTCCGGAGAAAGAATTGTTCGATACTTTCCCCGGTACGGAGCACATTGCTATCTACTATTTACAGGGACTGGCAGAACATGATGCCTATCACCTGGGACAGATTGTATTGTTACACAAGTACGCGTAATAGCTGTTAGCTTTTAGCTGTTAGCT
>NZ_DATCVJ010000056.1:0-10498 GCF_036566945.1 Chitinophaga sp.
GTACTGGGGAAGAACTATGGTTGCTTAGGTAGTAGGTTAACAGTTTACAATGAATGGTCAGGATCTGAGAATATGTTTGGCTTTGTATCAGTAACGGCTATCCGTTCGTTAACCTCTGTATTCAACATCTTTAATGTAACATTGAGATATTTGCAAAATGCCAGTAGCTTTAATTTTTCCTGTTCAGAAACATCATCTCTGGCCTGGGAAAAAGCCGACAGGTCATTGATCATATCTTCTACTGTTGATGGAGGAAAAAGAATAAAAAAGGAACAAAACATATTCCATGCTTTGCGCTGCCTGTCTTCCTCCGGCTTTTGCATAAATAACTCCAATAGTGCAAATAGCTGCTCAATGTTGTTCATAACCCTGTTTTGATTTTCGTAATAAATAAGCATACAGAATGCCTTCATCAGCTTATACTGACTTTTTACAGATCATTTCTATCGGGGAAGAATGTAAGGGGATACTGTTGGTTACAGTTGCATTATGATTCTAAATTTAACAAAATGATTGTAATAATCAAATCAATTATGCCTGCCCGTCCCTGAACGAGGTGTATCATATACCTACAGGCTTTCCATTAGTCGGGCATTTCCTTTCTTTAAAAAGAAGCAGAAAATAAATTATTTCTAAATCTATACGTCCTGTCTAATAATTGGTTAGCCACCCTACTACTAGTGTTGTTAGGCTTTTTCGCTTTCAATCAGGCACATATTTGCATCCAGATAGTTCATAGTACTGGTGCAGTTGATGTGTGAAAGAGTGATGTACTAATAACATAGGCTGCGTGATAGTATGAGTTTGTGAAATAAAAGGAAGCAGCCTATGTTAAGTTCAATCTCATGGGCGTGTTACTTCACAGTAGCCGCCCTTCTTCTTGGAATTTATTATTGCTATGTAGTGGTACGTTATTACCGGAAAGAGATAAAAAATGCTATCTCCCGGAAAACCGTAGATACAGATTCAAAATCCACAGATCCGGCCTCTAACCAGTTATCATTGTTTGAACCTATCGATGAAACAGTACTGCCGGAAAAACAGGTAGATCTCTTTTCCCTTGCATTTGATTTGTCTGCTCGTATCAAGATGGTGATGGAGGTTGCGCGCGAGGAAGAATACAGCAAGTCCGGTCTTATAGTTATCCTGAGAAAGCTGATTTCTGAGTATCCAGCTATCAAGGGAACTGCGTTCCAGGTAGCCATTAACAACGTGATTATAAATGAGAGTAAAGGGTTAGGCTCAAATGGTCTTGGTGATAATGATGTGCCAGTACTATGGTAGCAAGGTAGTGTACTCCATCCCTTCTATGAGTGCCAGCTGCGGCAGCATTGTATGATTTTTAAAAAATGTGTGCATGAAAGTGAAGTGGTTGAATTTAAAAGAACACAAAAGGGCTGTGTTGCTTGCCAGTACTACGTTATTACTGGAATTGATGAATCTGTCTGTCATAGCCCAGGGAAAGGCGGATGGCAATGCAGGTATTAAAGAAGCCACCGACAAAGTACGTGGTTATTTTGATACTGGTGTTGATCTTATGTATGTCATTGGCGCAGTCGTGGGATTGATAGGCGCTGTAAAAGTGTATCAAAAGTGGTCTAGTGGCGACCCGGATACGTCGCGCGTTGCCGCATCCTGGTTTGGCAGCTGCATCTTTCTTGTTGTAGTAGCAACGGTTTTGAAGAGTTTCTTTGGTATTAACTGATTGTGCAAAAAAAGTTTTCTTAAATCTTTCCTATGGCAAACAGTATCTATTCTATCAACAAGGGCATTAATCTCAGCATCGAATTCAGAGGGTTAAAAGCACAATACATCTGGTACATGGCAGGTGGAGTGTTGGCTATAATGATACTGTTTGTCATTGCGTATGTCTGTGGTTTGAATACCTACGTATGTCTGGCTATTGCTACGGGTAGTGGTGTAGGACTTACCACACAGGTTTACAAGTTAAGTAACAAATACGGCGAACACGGTTTAACAAAAAAGTGGGCCAGAAGGCAAATACCCAACTGTATACGTGCAGCGAGTAGCCGGGATATTTTTATTGGCAATTTAAATGTGAGTTATGGAAAAAGTGATGAACGAAATGTTGCCAATCATGTCCGTAGAACATGATTGTATCTTATCAAAGAATGCGGATATAACTGTTGTGTATGAAGTGCAATTGCCGGAGATTTTTACTTTATCAGCTACGGAATATGAGGTACTGCATCAAACATTTATCAAAGCAATTAAAGTATTACCACAATTTACTGTTTTTCATAAGCAGGACTGGTATATAAATAAGCGGTATGAAGGAGACGGGGAAAAGGACATCGATTCCTTTCTTTCTCGCAGCAGTACCAGGTTCTTTAATGAGCGACCTTTTTTGGATCATACCTGCTTCATTATGCTGACGAAGATGGTTAACGACAGGAAGCCGTCTTCATCTCTCATGTCAAATCTGTGTCGGAGGTCAATTATTCCGGCAGCACACCAGGATGATAATTTGCTCCGCGACTTCCTTGATAGGGCTGGCCAGTTTAAAAGCATCCTCGAAGGTAGCGGACTAATGAAGCTGAGACGTTTAAAGAATGAAGATTTAGTAAGTACACAAAAAAAAGCTGGTATCATCGAAAGGTACTGTAACCTCTTACCAGAAACTGATAATCCAGTAAGCAAAGACATTCTCTTTGGTGATGATATCAGGATCGGTGATGACTATTTGCAAATCTATACTTTATCTGATGCAGAGAGCCTTCCAGGATTGTGTGGTAGCAGGATCAATTACGATAAGTATTCCAGTGATAACTATAAGTACAGTATCGGGTTTGCTTCGAGTCTTGGTCAGTTGTTGTCCTGCAATCATCTGTATAATCAGTTTATCATCATTGGTGATTCTTCCAAAAAAATACAGCAACTGGAAAAGAAACGGCTGCGGCTACAGTCCTTGTCTGCATACAGTAGGAGTAACGCCGTTGCCAGGGATGCTGTCAATGCTTTTTTACAGGAAGCAGTGAGCGATCAGCGATTGCCAGTAAAAGCGCATTTTAACTTATGTGCATGGTCCGCTGATAAAAATGAGCTGAAAGATATCAGGAATCAGATAGCGACTGCATTCTCAGCGCTGGATGCCTCTGCCAAACAGGAAACGGTCGGTGGTCCGCAGATCTATTGGGCCGGTATGCCTGGTAACGAGGGCGACTTTCCTCAGAATGATTGCTTCGATTCTTTCTGCGAACAGGCATGTTGTTTTTTGTCTTTGGAAACAGCCTATAAAAGCAGTATCAGCCCCTATGGCATCCGGTTGGGCGACAGACAAACCGGTAAGCCATTGCATGTGGACATCACCCATGAGCCAATGAAGCTATCTCAGATAGCGAATAGAAACAAGATCGTGATAGGTGGTAGCGGTAGTGGAAAGAGCATGTTCATGCAATCGCTTCTGCGTAATTACTATGAGCAAGGGGCGCATGTGGTGGTATTGGACGTTGGGGGCAGCTATGCGGGGTTATGCAAATTAGTGAACGGGTACTATTTCAGCTATACAGAAGAATCACCAATTAAGTTTAATCCGTTTTATATATCTGCGCATGATACCCTGGATATAGAAAAAAAAGAATCGATTAAAACATTGCTGCTGTCGCTCTGGAAGCGGGAAAGCGAAACCTTTAATCAGTCGGAGTATGTTGCATTGTCGAATGCCTTGCAACTATATTATGAAAGGCTGGATAATGATAAATCTATCTTCCCTTGTTTTGATAGTTTCTACGAATTTCTACAGACGGACTATTTGACTGTGTTAGAGCGCGACCGCGTTCAACAAAAGGACTTCGATATAAATAACCTGCTGTATGTGTTAAAGCCTTACTTCCGGGGCGGTGAATTTTCCTATTTATTAAATGCAAAGGAGAACCTGAATCTACTGGAAGAACGATTCGTGGTCGTGGAGTTGGACAATATTAAGGACCATCCAATTTTTCCTGCTGTGACCCTGTTGGTCATGGAGATGTTTATCTCCAAAATGCGTAAGCTGAAGGGCGTACACAAAGTAATTACCATAGAGGAAGCATGGAAAGCCATTATGCGCAGTGGTATGGCCGAATTTATGAAATACCTATATAAGACTGTCAGGAAACATTATGGTGAGGCCATTACTGTTACTCAGGAATTATCAGATTTGATTAGTTCCAGTATCGTCAAGGAGGCAATTATTTCCAATGCCGACTGTAAGATCCTTCTTGATCTGCGGAAGTTCCAGAACAAATTTCAGGAAATACAGGCAATGCTTGGCTTATCCGATAAAGCCAGGGATATGGTCCTTTCAGTAAACAGGGCAAATGAGCCAGGGCGGAGGTACAGAGAGGTATTTATCGACCTGGGAGGACAGATTATGAAAGTGTACCGCTTTGAACCTTCACCGGAAGAGTATTATGCGTATAGCACGGAGGAATCGGAGAAAATCAAGGTGATGGCTTATACGGAGAGGTTTGGCGGTGATATACAGCGAGGGATATCCGCACTCGTACAGGATATAGCTTAACTATAAATCGTGAGGTATGAAAAGTGCAAGGAGAATCTTGATATGCTTGTTCCTTTGTTGTAGCCTGGTCATCCTACCAACTAAAGAGAGCCACGCTATCGTGTGGGTAGTAGTGAAAGCCGCGCTGAAGAAAGTGATAAAGGCAATGGACTTGCAAGTGCAGCGTATTCAGAATAATACCATTGTGCTGCAAAATGCTCAGAAAACGCTGGAGAATACACTTTCTAAGTTAAAGCTGGAAGAGATTGGGAACTGGACCGATAAGCAGCGACAGTTGTACGCCGGTTACTTTGATGAACTCTGGAAGGTAAAAAATGCTATCGCAACATACAAGGAAATCAGAGCGGTGATACAGCAGCAGGTAGCGCTTGTAAATGAATATCAGCAATCATTTCAGCTGCTTAGACAGGACAATCATTTTACAGTTGAGGAAGTTGATTATATGTATCAGGTATACTCTGGTATTTTATCTGAAAGTCTTAAAAATATCGATCAGCTCCAATTGGTAATTAATTCTTTCAGTACTAAAATGTCTGATGGGAAACGTCTCCAGATAATAGCTGACGCCGGCTCTCAGATCAATGATAACTATACGGCTTTAAGGCAGTTTACTAATTATAATATTGGCATTAGTATCCAACGGTCTAAAGGAACAAGTGAGATAGAGATGGTGAGGCGTTTATATGGATTGCAATAGGCTTTTAAATGGTGGTGTATGAAAATGTGTGTCTTGATTATTTTGATTGCTTTTGTCTCCCTGTCATTAAAGGCGCAAACTTTTGATGAGTGGTTCCGGCAGAAAAAGACCCAGCGGGAGTACCTGGCTAAGCAGATAGTTCTTCTACAGCAGTATATGGGGTACGCAAAGAAAGGATATGATATTGCCCAAAAAGGACTGACAACAATTTCCCAGATTAAGAATGGCGACTATTCATTGCATAAAGTCTTTTTTCAGGCTTTAAATGAGGTCAATCCACTGATTTCAGGTTATCCTAAAGCAAATGCGCTTCTCTCTTCCCTTACCTGGTCCGATATGACTTGTAAAAATTCGATCAAGGAGGTGAATACCTCCGGATTCCTTTCTACTGGTGATGTGGAGTATATATTGTCAGTACTGGAAAATGTTAAAACGGAGAATGATAAATCAATAGAAGACTTTCTACTAATTATTACTCCCGATGAACTTCAATTATCCGACAGTGAACGATTAGATAGGCTGGAACTGCTTTATGGTAAGGTGCTGGACCGGCAATCATTCCTTAGTTCATTTCGCGGTGAGATTAAGATATTGGAAAGCCAGCGTAGAGTAGACCTGAAGGATATTGAGGTTCAAAGAATACTTTATGGTTTAAAATGAGAAAGTATGAGAGTATTGGTTTTTGTGATGATGTTATTTTTTTCGGTGCAGCTGGTTCCAATACGTTCAAACGCCCAGGCGGACGAACTTGCTCAATTGGCTTTGAATATTCAGAAGTTAAGCCAATTAAAAAAGATACTACAGAATATGTACGATGGCTATCGGATTGTCAGTAAGGGCTACAATACGGTTAAGGATCTTTCGCAGGGTAACTTTAACCTGCATGAAACATTTCTCAATGAGTTGTTTGCAATAAATCCTGCGATTAAGAATTATAGGCGTGTACCAGATATTATTAGCTATCAGGGAGCCATCATAAAACAGTACAAAAATGCCTTTGATGCTTTCCGGGAGAGTGATTTATTCAGTGTTGAGGAAATGGAGTATATGTCTGCTGTATATGGTGGGTTAACTAATGAAAGCTTGAAAAATCTGGACGAACTAATCATGATCATAACTGCCAATAAACTCCGTATGTCTGATGATGAACGCATAGCCGGTATAGACCGGATTTTTAGCAGCATGCAAGAGAAATTACTTTTCCTGCAGGAATTTAATTCCGGCGCACAGATGTTGGGATTACAACGGGCAAAGGAACGCAATGACGTAGGAATGGTACGCCTACTACATGGTATCAGTAATTAAATATTTTATTTATGAAATGTGCAGGGTTGGTTTTTGTATTCCTGGTGGCAGGTGTTGTTTTACCGGGTGCCTGTTATGCACAAAGCATGGCAGATAATATCGAGGGGTTGCATGGCGTGCTGGATAAGCTGTATGATGACATGATTCCTCTGTGTAGCGACATGATAGAGATTGGTCAGGCTATTGCTGGCTTTGCAGCCATTTGGTTTATATCCAGCAGAGTATGGGGGCAAATTGCCCGTGCAGAGCCGGTAGACTTGTACCCACTTTTGCGCCCGTTTGTAATAACTGTGGCTATAGGCTTATATGTGCCGCTGGTGCTTGGCGTTATGAACGGTGTTATGAAGCCGGTTGCAGTGGCGACAGCAGGAATCGTTAAGAATTCCGATACTGCTATTGCAGTGTTGCTACAGCAAAAGGAGGACGCCATAAAGAAGTCCGACGTTTATGAAATGTATATCGGAGCCAATGGACAGGGCGATAAAGATAAATGGTATAAGTATTATCATCCGGATGATCCCAACAGACGTAAGGAAGATATGTTCCAAAAAATTGGTAACGATATGCTGTTTAGCCTGGAACAGACCGCGTATAACATACGTAACTCAGTCAAGCAGTTTCTATCCGAAGCGCTACAGATCTTGTTTCAGGCTGCATCTTTATGTATTAACACTGTCAGGACATTTTATCTAATTGTGTTGGCGATTCTGGGTCCATTGGTTTTTGGCATGAGTGTTTTCGATGGCTTTCAACAATCGCTTATCAGCTGGGTGGGCAGATACATTAACTACTTTCTATGGCTGCCGGTAGGCAATATTTTTGGTGCTATCATCAATAAGATTCAGATGAACATGCTCCAGATAGATATCGAACAGATAAAAAAGTATGGCGATACTTCTTTTGGCGCTAACGATACTGCCTATTTGATTTTTCTTATCATGGGCGTTGTGGGATACTTCACGGTCCCCAGTATTGCCGGGTATATTGTTCATGTTGCTGGTAGTAATCCAATGTTACAAAAAATTACTGGCATCGCCACCTCTGCGGCTACTGGTGGGGCTTCTCAGCTTGGTCAGGGAATATCCAACGCATATAATGCTCCAAAAAATTTCAATGAGGGATATAGTGGAGAGAACAAAGGCTCAGGTGTAATGGCTGATATAGGTCGGGCAGCAGGATTAGGTGGTTCTCATTTGTACGATGAATTAGCGGGTAAGTAAATCTCAAACTATGTTCAAACAATTAAGAAATATAGATACTGCTTTTAAGTACATACGCAGCTTCACTATTGCTGTTGTTGTCAGTAACCTGGTTATATCCGGCTTTTGCTATTACAAAAGCTATGAGCTGGCGGCAAAGGTACAGGGAATGATATATGTGCTTTATGGAGATAAAGTAATTGAAGCATTTGCTGACGACCGTAGGAATTATCTTCCTGTGGAAGCCAGAGCGCACGTAAGGGATTTTCACCGTTTGTTTTTTACACTTGATCCGGATGAGAAAATTATCCAATCAAATATTTCAAAGGCGATGTATTTGGCGGATGCGTCTGCAAGGGAAAAGTATAGGAGCCTGAAGGAAAGTGGATTTTATACCAGTGTTATTTCCGGGAATGTAAGCCAGCGAATTGAAATAGATAGTGTAAATGTAGACTTCAACCAGAAGCCATATTATTTTAAATGCTATGCCTCCCTGCAGATTCGCAGACCCACCAGTATTACCACCCGAAGCCTGATAACAGACGGTTATCTGCAGGACGCGAAGAGTACAGATAATAATTCTCATGGTTTCCTGATCCTTCGTTGGTCTATTTTGAGGAATGATGATATTAACGTAATAAATCGTTGAGTTATGAGGTGGAATTGGAAGCTGCCCAAAGCAGGGAGACACACCAGGCAACATAAGGTTCAGTACAAATGGGTTGATGATGCTATCCAAAAGTATTTGCCAGCAGTCAGAAATTACACCAATCTATTTTCGGATAGATTGAACCGGTTGCCTAAAAAGCATTCCAGAATGCTTGTTGCCTGTTTCTTTTGCATTGGTGCTGGTGCTTTTAGCTATTTAGGTTTCAGGAAAGATACTGTTGGTATACACCGGATAAAGCCGTCTGCTATAAGTCAACCTGCTTATGTAGTGTTACCAGAGCAAGCCTTTACTCCGGCAGATCCTAAAAATAGCCCCAGCTATCAGAACATAGTTCAGTTTAAGTATTATATCGATAGCCTGAGTAAAACAGCAGAGGGCAGAAGGATTGTAGATAGTCTGTCTAGCAGGTATCCAGGCGTCTTTGATAGCCTGAAGCTGATTGATAAAGTAATAGGATTGCCCTAATTGTGTGAACGAATTAAAAATTGTGAGTTATGGAAAAAGTGCAATCATTATCCGAGGAATATTTAAGGAAAAGAAAATTTGCCGTTATAATTCCTCTTATTGTATTTCCCTTTGCGACTGTAGTGTTTTCGCTTTTAGGGGGTGGAAAGGGTGTTGCTGCTCCAATGCAGAAAGGCAAAGACGCCTTCAACTATGAGTTACCTGCACCGATTCTCCAGGATGATAGCCGTATGAGCAAAATTGATTATTACGAAAAGTCGGATCGTGATTCTGCGAAGTGGAAAGAAATTGCCAAACGTGATCCCTATTACAAGAAAATGTCTATGGAGAAGGGTTCTGGATTTGATGATATGGATTTTCAGGGCTACAAGGAACAGGCAGATTTCAGTAAGCCTTCAAAGAGAGGGGCAGTTGAATCGCCCTATTCTCATAATACTGATGCAGATGAGAACGTAATCCGGGTGCAACAAAAGCTGGCACAGCTTAATAAAGAACTTCAGCGTAAAGAAGATACCCTATCCGTGAATGCTGGTAATCCCTTACCAGTGGAGAAGGACAGACGATCCACTGCTACTATTACATCACCTGAAGTGGGACAGCTGGAAAAGATGATGGAGGCCATCCAGGATGGTTCTCAAAGTGACCCTGAGATGGCAAAGCTGGATGGAATGCTCGATAAAATCCTGGATATCCAATATCCTACACGCGTTCAGGACAAAATGAAGAAACAATCCGCTGAACATAAGCAACAGGTATATCCTGTTAGCCTATTTAATGAAGATGTGGTTCCTGTTTCTTCCTTGCAGCCTTCTATCCTTGCTGGCCCCCTTTCGTCTACAGATTCCTTAATTAGCCGCCGTCAGCCACCCAATAGATTTTATTCTATCGATGATGAAGTAGCGTCTGGTGAAGAGGATAATGCAGTTTCAGCTGAGATCCCTGAATATCAGACGCTGGTATCCGGTTCAACCTTAAAAATGCGTATTACCAATGATGTCTTTATTGCGGGGCGCTTAGTCCCGAAAAATAGCAGCATATATGGCACTGCCTCTATCAATGGTGAACGGTTGCAAGTGGAGATTAATTCTATAAGGATTGATAACTCTATTCTTCCGGTGTCTCTTTCAGTTTATGATCTTGATGGTATGCCTGGTGTATACATACCCGGTGCAATTGCCCGCGATGTGACGAAAAACTCAGCGGATCAGGCAATACAGGGAATACCCATTATGTCTATGGACCCATCGTTGGGTGTGCAGGCTGCGAGCGCTGGTATTGAAACGGCAAAATCCCTGCTGAGCAAGAAAGTACGGATGATTAAGGTAAATGTAAAAGCCGGATATCAGATTTTACTGAAGAACCGGCAGAATTGATATTTTCTTACAATAAAATTCCTAGTGATGATGAAATGTGTAATTGGAATTGCAGGGATACTCTGCATAATAGGAAATGGTACAACAGAGGCACAGGTACCGGTGTATTGGCATATTGAGCCGATGCGTTTACAGGTGGCCTACAGTAAAACCTCCAATATTATTTTTCCTTTCGCCATCAGCAGTGTCGATCGTGGAAGCAGAGACTTGATGGTTCAGAAGGCTAAAGGGGTCAAAAACATTCTCCAGGTGAAGGCTGGCAAAGAG
>NZ_DATCVJ010000057.1:0-6458 GCF_036566945.1 Chitinophaga sp.
CGCTGCATTTTTTCTAAAAGCTAAAAGCTAATGGCTAAAAGCTGGACTAGTATCTGTAGTAGTCTGGTTTGAACGGACCTGCTACCGGAATACCGAGGTATTCAGATTGGGCGGAGGTCAGGGTATCCAGTTCTACGCCTACTTTTTTCAGGTGTAAACGGGCTACTTTTTCATCCAGGTGTTTAGGCAGTACATATACCTTGTTTTCGTAGTTTTCTGAGTGTAACCACAGTTCCAGCTGAGCCAGTACCTGGTTGGTGAAGGAGTTACTCATTACGAAAGAAGGGTGACCTGTAGCGCAACCCAGGTTTACCAGGCGGCCTTCAGCCAGCAGGATGATATCTTTACCATCGATAGTATATTTATCTACCTGTGGTTTGATTTCAACTTTAGTATTGCCATAGTTTTTATTTAACCAGGCTACATCAATTTCGATATCGAAGTGACCGATATTGGAAACGATGCATTTATCTTTCATCAGTTTGAAGTGTTCACCGGTGATGATATCGCGGCAACCGGTGGTGGTAACGATGATATCTGCTTCTTTTACAGCATCGCTCATTTTCTTTACTTCATAACCTTCCATTGCAGCCTGTAAAGCGCAGATAGGGTCAATTTCAGTAACGATAACGCGGGCGCCTGCACCTCTCAGTGATTCAGCAGAACCTTTACCTACGTCGCCAAAACCAGCAACAACAGCTACTTTACCGGCAATCATTACATCAGTAGCGCGACGGATCGCATCTACGCAGGATTCGCGGCAACCATATTTGTTATCAAATTTGGATTTGGTAACAGAGTCGTTGATGTTGATAGCGGGCATTGGTAAAGTACCAGCTTTCATACGCTCGTATAAGCGGTGAACACCGGTAGTGGTTTCTTCACTCAAGCCTTTGATATGCTGGATCAGCTCAGGATACCTGTCAAATACCATATTGGTCAGATCACCACCATCGTCCAGGATCATGTTCAGCGGACGGTCTGCGCCACCGAAGAACAGGGTTTGTTCAATGCACCAGTCAAAATCTGTTTCATTCAAACCTTTCCAGGCAAATACCGGTACGCCTGCAGCGGCAATAGCAGCAGCAGCGTGATCCTGAGTAGAAAATATGTTGCAGGAGCTCCAACGCACTTCTGCGCCCAGGTGAACCAGTGTTTCAATTAATACGGCAGTTTGAATAGTCATGTGCAAACAACCAGCAACACGGGCACCCTGTAATGGCTTTGTGTTACCATATTCTTCTCTCAGTGACATCAGACCAGGCATTTCTGCTTCTGCCAGTTCTATCTCTTTACGACCCCAGGCCGCCAGAGACATATCTTTTACCTTGTATCCGAGGCTAAAATCAATGTTGGATTTCGCAATTGTAGACATTCTGAATTGTTTTTTGCAAATCTAGGGTTATTTTAACTTTTAACATAATAGCGCCCTGCCATTCCTCCTGTCAACGGCCTAAATTTTTGTTAATCACCCGCAAGAAGGCCGATATCTTATAATCAGATAAATTAATTTGATTTAATATAAATATTATTATAGATTTGCTAATTAAAATATATGATTTTATATTTAATTGTTTAGATGTGTGTGACAGGTGGAAGGGTATAGAATAATTATAGAAATCATAAAAAATGCCATAAATGCGTCTCAGGCATCCCTCCACCATCAGATTGAGACATTCATATAATTGCCGGCAACTGGTTTTTCAGTTTTATTGGAAGAGAGAAAGGAAACAATATTAGAAGCTGCCGGGAGAGCCAATTACAGAGATTCGCATATAGGGTTTTACAAAGGACTGTTTTTCACATTTTTGACTAAAAATCTATATGTATAAATAGAAATTTACACGCTTATATGTTACTCCTTTCCCATCCTACGAAATTAAATGAACAAGGTATGCCCCATCGTATCCACGTGTTCCTGCTTCGGGTCATATGCCTGATAGCCGCTTTTTTTACTATAAGCATTGGTGTAAGCGCGCAAACTTATCCTGTGATCATTAATCCTGGTGGTGGTACAAATGCTACCGACGGATTAAGAATTGAGATCAACCAGGACGGTAGTTATGCGGTATTCAGGAAAGGAAAAACTGAAACGGCAAGAGATCTCAACTCCGGATACCTAGGAGTTAGAACCCATATTAATTTCAATGTGGAAAATCCATCTCGTCCGCCGCAGATAGGGACTTTCACAAATGTTAATTATCATGCCGTCTCGCCATTAATGGGTAGCGGTACTGCTGCTGACCCTTACCAGGTTAGCATGATCGCGAAGGTGTTTAATAATGAAGGATTCATTAATGATGCTGACGAGTCACTCCCGGCTTTCCAGGACACGGCAAGATTTCAGTCTACCGTAATTATGACTATTACTTATGTAAAGCCCAATAAGTATTATACCATTGATTATACCGTATATAATCAGAATTTCGACAACGTACCGCATATTTTCGTAGACGAATTTGCAACCCTGCAGGACGATAATTATGATTTGCCAAAAGGGAGTAATAATATTATACAATATGGTTACAGACTCGGATCGACTGCGAATCCATCTGTTATAGGGCTCCGCAGAAGTACCGACGTATTCGGTACTGACGCAACGCCGGGGCCACTAATTCACGTTTATCATGCCTACAATACATTTAATTCCTATTCTGTCGGAAATTACAATTCAAGACTTGTCCGGTCATCAAGTACTGGCCGCCTGAATAATGCCTTCCCAACCTTTGACCTGGATGATGGTGTTAGAAAAGGGATGGCCGTGGATATTAGTCTGGGTACAAAGGATGATGATAGCAGAGCAATAGGTACCAGACTGGCGGTGTCTTACGGCGACAGTTTAGACGCTATCATCATACCTGTGAATGCCACGCCTACGAGTACCGATAGCAAGCCCATTACCGTTGCGTTTGAAAGAGGAGATACTGTTGGAGTAGAAGGGAACGCAGGAGATATACATGCTCCCTACAATCTGCGCCTTAAAGTAACATCGGGTGGTTCCGTGAAGTATCCTATCTATGTAAAAGTGAACCTGCTTCCGGCAACACCGGGTGATGCCAATGCCGCTGTATTAGGTACCGATTTTAATTTTCAGGGTGGTTATATGATTCCGGTAGGAGAGTATCCGACGGGGTCATTTATTCCGTTAAAAAATATCAGTATTATTGGAAATAATAAGCTGGAGTACGCCCGGCATTTTACGATTCAGCTGGAACAGGTGGTGGATAACCAGATGTTGCTGATTGGTGGCGGTCCTACCACTTGCCTTTATACTATTAAGGACGACGAACCAAAGAATATTGTTCTGACCACACCCGCAAAAATTAAAGAAGGATTTATTGATACCGTTCGGGTAGCTCTGCCTGCTGGTGTACATGCTTCAGAAAGAACGCAGGTAACCTTGTCTCTTGAAAGTGGCACCGAAGCTACTTCCGGTACTGATTTTACATTTGATCAAATTTCCTATATAGAAGTAGACTCCAATGGCGTAAATATTCCGGTAAGGGCTAAACTGGATAGCATTATTGAGAAAGATGAGCTGATTAAGTTTAAAGCCGATGCTGCTGTGATGGGAGAACCGCAAACTTTTTCACAATCGATGCTCCTGCAGGATTCTACCAGATTGAATCCGGCATTAACCGTCGTATCGATTAATGCAGATGCACCGGCCTTATTGAAAGAGCTTTATGATGGACAGCTTACTTTTAGTCTGCCACTGCATGTTACCACGGACCTGCCTATTGGTATCAAAATAAATAAACTGGGAACGTCTACTGCTGCGAACATAGCGGATTATCAATTACCAGATACTGCCACGATTCCTGTGGGAGGATATGATATCCCGGTAGCATTTAAGCTGATCAACGACAACAAGATAGAAGGGACCGAACGGCTCGATCTTTCACTGACGCTGACAGAAAGTACTGCCAATACCATTTTAACCAATACGGCTGCTGCCCTGGATATTATTGATGCGCAGCTACCTATGACGGCTCCCGTTGTTTTACATATTTCTGCGGCGAGCGTAAATGAAGGGGTGGATCCAACGGTATGGGCTGAATTACCAGCTGGTCTTTCCACCCAGATTCCTATCAAGGTGAAATTTACCCGCGGCGGTTCTTCCACTGCTTTACCAAACACTTATACATTTGCGACAGATTCGGTGACTATTCCTGCCGGTCGTACTTTATCAGATACATTGGCGATTACGAATACCAGCAACAATGTATTTGATGATACACGTGACCTGGTGTTGGTAGGAAGTTCTCCGGACAACGGTATCCTGGTGAAAGACAGTGTAAAAGTAACCATCGTAGACAATACCGATCCTTCGAAGAAAGTGCTGACGCTGACAGCAGACAGCCTGGTACTGGGAGAAGGTAATAGTACTGCCTTTAAAATGTCGCTGCCTGTCGGATATCGTTCAGCCAAGCCCGTGACCATTACCTTAACGACGAATGCTGCCGGTACAGAAGCAGCTACTACCGACTACCAATACCTGCAAACATCTATCGTATTCCCGAAAGACACGGCTGTATTTACGACTACAGCGGCAGTGATCAAAGCAATCACCGATCAGATTATAGAAAAAGATGAGCAACTGAATATTACCGGTGCTGCTGCAGGCTACACAGTAGTAGATGCACAACTGAAGATCAATGACTCTACCCGTAGGAAGCCTGCTAATATTATCGTCACCTTTACGCCACCTGCAGCTGGTATGCCGGAAGGCAATACCCAACAGATTGGGTTTAAGTTACCGACAGGGATTACTACAGAGATACCCATTAAAATATCCCTGCCATCTACCGGTACTGCTGGTCGTGGCGCGGATTACAGTCTGCCTGCAGATACTACCTTTACTGGTAATGCTGGTATTGCTGAAGTGAAAGTAGCAGGAGATAACCTGGTAGAAGATACTGAAGATATTCACCTGACACCATCTGTCAGTGATCTTTATAGCACCGCATACACCTTTACACCCGCCACATTTGATCTCACGATCAAGGATGCGCAGTATCCATTCCCTGCCGGTACTTCTGTAAAACTGAGCAGTGTACCGGATACCGTGAGCGAAGGCGGTAGCGCGGTGATTACTGCTACCTTCCCGAATGGTTGGAAAGCCGGTAAAGCCTGGGCCATCAACCTGACAAAAGATGTAGTGTCGTCGACTATTGCAAACAGTCGTTATGATAGTATTCAGCAGATCATTACCATTCCGGTTGGAGCCGATCATGGTACCGCTATTGCCATTCAGACCGTGACCAATAAAGTATTTGATGATGAAGGCAATATAGTAGTGGATGGTAATAAGGGCAATACAAATATGCCTGCTACCAGTGTGAGCATTCATGTAAAAGATGCGACAGATCCGGCACAGAAGAAACTGACGCTGACTGCTGACAGCTTAACATTGCGTGAAGGAAACAGTACCGCGTTTAAAATGTCGCTGCCAGCAGGTTATCACTCTGCTAAACCGGTGACCATCGCCTTAACGACGAATGCTACCGGTACGGAAGCGGCTACTACCGACTACCAATACCTGCAAACATCTATCGTGTTCCCGAAAGACACGGCTGTATTTACTACTACAGCGGCAGTGATCGGAGCGGTACCCGATCAGATCATAGAAAAAGATGAGCAACTGAATATTTCGGGTACCGCCAACGGCTATACGGTAACAGGTGCTCAACTGAATATCTGGGATGCTACCCGCCGAGATGCGACTAAAACAGCCATTACGTTTACGCCACCTACAGCCGGCATGCCGGAAGGTAGTACCCAACAGATTGGGTTTAAGTTACCAACAGGTGTGAGTACAGAAATACCTATTAAGATATCCCTGCCATCTACTGGTGCGGCCAGCCGCAGCGCGGATTACAGCCTGCCTACAGATACCACTTTTACCGGAACTGCCGGCGCAGCTATACTGAAAGTAGCCAGTGATATTTTGGTAGAAGATGTGGAAGATATCCATGTGAGCCCGGTTATCAGTGACCTTTATAGCACGGTATACACCTTTACACCACCTACACTTGATCTCACGATCAAGGATGCACAGTATCCATTCCCTGCCGGCACTTTTGTAAAATTGACCAGTGTACCGGATAGCGTGAACGAAGGACAGAGTGCTGCTATTACCGCTACCTTCCCGAACGGCTGGAAAGCAGGTAAAGCCTGGACCATCAACCTGGCAAAAGATGCAGTGTTGTCTACCGTAGCAGACAGTCGTCATGGTGCTATACCTGCCACGATTACTATTGCGAATAATGCTTCTTCAGGTACTTCCTCCTTTATTACAACCAACACTAATTCAATACTGGATGATGAAGGAGCCATTATTGTAACGGGGAATAAAGGCGATGTAAATATGCCTGCCGACAGTGCTGCCATTTATATTAAGGACCTTACACAAACACAGCCTGGCGCCAGAAAGATCACCCTTACCCCGGATGCCA
>NZ_DATCVJ010000058.1:0-11257 GCF_036566945.1 Chitinophaga sp.
ACCGCCTCTATCGGGCTATCGCTCACAGAATGCCGGCACTTAGGACAGCAAACGATCTCCCGTTTAAACGATCAGCAGGTGGAACTGGGCTTAGGCATTCACGGAGAACCCGGCACCAAAGTGATTCCTTATCAAAAGGCGGATCAACTCATGGCCATTGCTATAGAGAAACTGGCAGAAGGACTTCCCGGCAGCGGCGGCCGCTACGCCATGCTCTTTAACAATATGGGCAGTGTAAGCCCAATTGAAATGCAGGTACTGGTAAATGCTTTTCGTAAAACACCGTTGGGCGATAAAGTGGATTACATGATTGGCCCTGCTGCGCTAATGTCGTCTATCAACATGAACGGATTTTCCGTGTCGCTACTACTGCTGGACGAGGCGATTGAAAAAGCATTGTTAGCGCCCGTAACGCCCGTTGCCTGGCAGTTACAGGCATTTGCCGCGCCGGCCAGCATTACCTCGCCCCCACTGCCTCCTACTCTTCCATTTGAACCATCTGATAACAGCCGGGTACATGCCCTCATTAGTGCCATCGGGCAACTGCTGACCAGCATCGAAAAAGAAATCAATGATCTCGATGCCAGAGTGGGCGATGGCGATACAGGATCTACTTTTGCGTTAACCGGCAAACGCCTGTTATCCTCCATCGCACAGCTGCCACTCGATGATACGGGCAAACTACTAAAAACCATTGGCCGCCTCCTCGCCAGAGAAGCAGGTGGCTCCAGTGGTGTGCTGTTATCTATTTTATTTACCGCTGCCGGCAGCACCTATACTACAGCGCCGAACCTGGCGACGGCATTGCTGGCAGGCTTGCAAAAAGTAAAAGATTATGGCGGCGCCAAGGCAGGCGACAGAACCATGATTGACGCCCTGCAACCTGCTTTTGAAGCACTGGCTGCCGGAGAAAATATCGCGGTAGCCGCACAAAAAGCCCGCAAGGGAGCCGATAGTACCAAACATATTGTGCATACTAAATTCGGACGCTCCTCTTATCTTTCTGAAGAAGTATTAAAAAATATTCCTGACCCCGGAGCGGAAGTTATTGCCAGGGTATTTGAAAAAATCGCGACGCTGAAATAAGGGTAAACAGCCCACATAGACAAATAAGATGACCCTGATTCGTTTAAAAAATAAAGGCCACTTCCTCATGAAGCGACCTTTATTTTTTAAACGTGTGACTAATTATAAGGAATTAAAACGTGAGTTTCACGGCATATTCCGGCACTATACCAATTTGGTGAATACCTTCTTTCTGCTGCGCCGGCAATTGCACACCGGTGATCTTTTTATCCCAGGGCTGCACCTGTAATACCATGCTACCTTTACCGGTAAATCTTTTCAGTCCCGGTAACCAATGCAAACCGTTATACAGATCATCTGCAACTACTCTCCCTGCTATTTTCCCGGTGATACTTCCACCCAGGTAATCCACGTCCAGGAAAACATCCGAAACACCTGCCGGTAGTGACGCAGGCAGTGCTACGGCGGTTTCGCTGGCGTTCACCACCTGCATAGGCAGCGCTATTTTTATCGTTGGAAGATGTATCTCATATTGCTGAAAAATACCGGCTGCCTTACCGGGTACCACTGTTTCACCCACTCGTATAGGACCAGCTGCCGGATAAATTTTCAGGGAAATATCAGGGAGACGCAATTGCCGCAGTTCCAACTGATCGCCAGTGGCCATTACCGTGGCACTGGTGATCACGAGACTTTCCTTTCCATGGATAGACATACAGTAAGCATTTTCCGCTTCGGGTGGCGTTAATAATACCACGGTAGTCTTTTCACCATTTGAGGCGGTTATCTGAAAGGCATTGCCTGTATTGGGGCGAAGTACCCAATTGTTCCCCTGCTTCGTTTTTTGCCATCCCTTTGCATCAATAGCAGCTATATTGGTAGCATCCAGACAAAGCTCGGGTGCCATCCCTTTTACCCGGCTAAAGAAAACGGCACCTGCTGTTTTGGCGAAAGGCTGCGCCGTTGCATATTTAAGTGTTACTCCAAACAGATCCAGGTTAAAAGGCAGTATAGGCGCTGTTTGGCCGGCCAGTGTAAACGCAGGGAACTGAATTGTTTCTTTTTCCAACTGTACCTGCAGGCGGATGTTTTTATCCGGCATCGCCACACGCACCTGTGTATTACATAAAAACACAAATCCCGTATTGCCATCTGTACGGGTGCTATATCTTATGCTATCAGTATTACGTGGGTTCCTCACAGGATATGCCGCTGGTAATACTTCCATTGGCGCCAATCCCGTTCCGAAACTCTGCAAAAACTGATGCAGCACATGCAGCTGATGATAGGAAGCACGAGGCAAACCATACTCTCCCAACGGCGCCTGGAAATCATAACTCTCCGGACAGGTAGGATCTTTGAGTCCGGGGATTTGTGTGCCACCCTGGAACATGTAATAACCCATCATATTCATGCCGCGGCCTACCTGGTTTTGCGCATGGGCAGCTACTACCTCCGGCTCTACCACGAACCGGTTAGCATAAGTTACCTGGCTGCCACATCCCTGTTCACACATCCCCTTGGGATATTGATCCAGGTCATAAAATAATTTCCCCAAGGCATCTGTCATTATCCATTGATCATTGCCGTAAAGAAAATCCAGCGAAGCACCTCCCCCATCTTTTTCCCAGCCTCTGTATGGATAGGCGCCCTGCAGCGGCAACACCTCATAACGATCAGCATGAAAAACAGAATTCGCCGTCACAGAAAAAAACACCGGCTTTATTCCTGCATCCAGCGCCATTTGATGCAGGGTGGAAATATGATCCGCTTCACCGGAAGCAAATTCATTTTCCAGTTGTACACCTATTACCGGGCCTCCCTCCCCAAAATATTGACCCTTTGTTACTTTTCCTATTTGTTGATAGAGGGCGGTAGCTGATTTCAGATACTCCGGATCATTACTACGTTTCCCTTTTCTTTTTTGCACCCATTCCGGTATGCCTCCATACAATTGTTCTGCATTGCAGTAAGGCCCTATTCTCAACCACACCAGCAAATCGTGTTTGGCACAAAGCGCCACAAACGCATGAAGGTCTTTGTTGGCGGTCCAGTCCCACACTCCTTCCGGCGACTCATGGGCGTTCCAAAGAACGTAAGTCGACACAATGCCGATGCCACCCTGCTTCATTTTCAATAACTGCTCCTCCCAATACTTTTCGGGATACCGGGAAAAATGAAATTCTCCCATCACCGGAAACCAGGGTTGTCCGTTCCGTTCAAAATACCGGCTATTAACCGCTAAGGTCTGGTGAGCCGGGTTAGTGCCCTTCATCGGGATAGGCATCACCAGTGATGCTTTCATACCACGTGCATCGATATTCACCTCTTGTGCTTGTACCTCAACCAATAAAGCCAGACAAAATAAAATTATTCCCAGACGCATAAGTCATATTTAAAAAGGAAGATAAAATAAGCAACCTTTCCAGGAATGGAAAGGTCTTTGAAGATCTATTTAAACCAGAATTTACTTAACAAAAGTGATGTTCACCGTCCAGACGTTGACCGTTTTTTCATCGGCAGCCGTTACCTGGTAGGACACTGGTTTTGAAAAATCACCGGGTACTCCTAATCCGGGAGCACCATTCACGGGTTTAATCGTAGCTGCCGTAGAAACATTACACATACCTACGATGGCAGCTGCGGTTACCTTATCCCTGATAGCCGTGGTAAATGCGCCCGATGCTTCGGGGACAACGGTTTTAACCGTCAGGGTTTTACCATTGGGCACCGGTGCATCTGTATTGAAACGTACTACCCGGAAGGTACCGTTATCATTCCAGCGGTATTCAAAATCAAACCGGTCGATATTGGCATCTGTAAACGCGGGCAAATCCTGTAAGCCCCTTTTCAGGCAGGATTGCAGTAATCCCATGATCATCACCAAAGCGCTTAAAGCAAGATATTTTTTCATACTGTATATTTTAATTTTAGAGATCACCAACCCTCATTGTTCGGGGCCAGATTTGGATTGGCCTGGATCTGTGAAATAGGCACCGGAAACAGAAAACGCCGCTTGGTAAATTGTCTGTTGGAATTATTATTGATCGTTACGGTATTAAAAACGAAGGCTTTGCCATCGGCCGAAATGTCAATGCCACGAATGGGTTCCGTCAGCTCAGGAATTGTTTGCTCCCCGTTGAATTTGGCCCATCTTAACAAACTCCAGTAACGGTCTTCTTCCAGTACCATATCCACCCGGCGTTCGTTGGTATAGGCTGTCCATGCGGCGGCAGCTGTAGTAGCCACCAGCTGCGGAAGACCACCATGCGTTTGCCGGGTCTGATTCATTGCCTGTACCGCATCGGCATAATGATTCGTGAGTAACAACGCTTCCGCATAATTGAGGTATACTTCTCCCAAACGTATGATGGCCTGGTGATGATCCGTAGGATCAGAATACCACACCTTCTTTGCTTCGTATAGTCCTTTCCGGTAGTAGTAGTTACTTTCAGATACACCCCATTCTCCCCCGCTGTTGCTCAAACGGTTCATATTCCCCATGGCCCTTGTTTCCACCATGTTGTTGAACAACTTTACCGAGTCATACACCACCGTTGCATAAAAACGTTTATCGCGGTTTTTATACAGCGCCTGCGATACGTATCCTCCATTGGCCTGATAGCTGGTGTAATAAGTGGTGGCATTCCATTTTTTGGCGGTACCATCAGCATCTATTACTTCATAGGCATCTACGAGGTTCTGCGAAGGAAATCTTTCCGGCCAGCCTTCAAAGCTTTCTACAAAAGCCGGATGATTATAACCGGGATTCAGTTTTTCATTACCATGATTCGGACACAGGTACTGCATGGCGCAACCTGAAAAAGTATTGTTGATAGCTTTTCTGAAATAGGCCAGGATCAACTCTTTCGACGCCTGCGCTTTTCCGTAGTCGTTGAACATCCCGAAATAATCCGCATCCATGGCGTATCCCAGTGCGAATACTCCTTGCGCTGCCGTAGTTACTTTAGTCAGGTAATCTGCTTTTTTAGCCGGTACATAGGCCGCCGCCTGCAAACCTACCCGGGTAATCATCGCCAGGGCTGCACCTTTCGTTGCTTTGCCCGTTTCAGCAGTAGTGGGCAGTTCCGCGGCTGCTTCGTCCAGATCTTTCAACACAAAATCATATACTTCCTGGATAGCGTTGCGCGGAAAACGAAAATCCGGCTCATTCGGATCCAGTACTTTATCAACAATCATAACACCGCCAAATCGTTGCGCCAGATAGTAATATACCATGGCGCGAAGAAATTTACCTTCTGCTATCATTGTTTTCTTATCCGCCTCAGGAATAGCGGTACTGGCACCCACCTTTTCCAGTATAAGGTTACAACGGCGGATAAGCCCATACTGATCCCAACCGGCATCATAAGTATTATCAATATTCTCCAGCGTTACGTTGTTGCTATAGTTGTTGCAATTGTTGTCTGTATAATCATCCAGTTTCTGGTTATAATACAAACCACCCAGCACCGAATTATAAGTGCTGAGCACAAATCCGTTAGCGAGATTCTTATCTTTCCAGACAGATTCTTCTGAGAAGCCGTCCAGGTACTTTTTATCAAGAAGGTCGCTTTTACAGGCGTTCATCCCTGTCAGGGAAACCGCCAGAAGAAGGAGCCGTATTTTTTGTTTCATAAATGACAGATTAAGAATAAAACATTAAAGACCGATGTTCAAACCCACTGAATACACCTTCTGCACCGGGTATCCGTAGTTACTCAGGTCGCTGGTTTCAGGATCAAAAAAGTCTTTCACCGGCGAGAAAGTCAGCAGATTGGTACCGTTTAACGTCAGCACACAACTGTTGAGAAAGGATAGCTGCCGCGGAAACTGCCGTTTCGCATCAAATGCAAAACGCAGACTTTTCAGGCGTACATAACGCGCGTTATATAACCAGAAATCAGAAGCCTGACCGGCAGGAGAATAGTTGTTATTGCTATTTCTGTCTGACGAAAGTGTTGGACGCGGGAAACTCGCTTCTTTGTTATCGGGTGTCCAGAAATCACGCTGGAAATCATACACAAGGTTAGCAGCATTGTAAGCCATCAATGAACCATTTAACAGCACGGTGCGTGTACCGGTACCCTGCCAGAGCATTTCTATGCTAAAGGCTTTCCAGGAGGCGGATAAATTAAGCCCAAACACCAGCGCAGGGAATTGTTGCTTACCAATTCTTCGGCTGTCGTTGCCATCAATTTTACCATCACCATTGGTATCCTCATATTGAAGGTCACCGGGGGTGAGCTGGTTGGCAGCGGTATTGCGGGGATTGTTGATAATCTGATCCACACTCTGGTAATAGCCCAGGTTACGTAATCCATTTCCCCACACAAAAGTGGCTTGCGTGCTTCTTGTTAACGGATTTTTTAATGAAACGCTGTCTTCTCTGTCATCTCTTTCCCATAGCTCATTGTACATGGTTAAATTACCGCCTACCTGGTAACTGAAATCATGGGGCAACTTTTCTGCATAGCTCAACTGTAATTCCATACCATGTCTTCTGAAAGCAGAACCAGAGGAAGCATAGGGTAAGTTGGTTCCCAGCGGCGTAGTGTAACGTGCAGCGGAATTGATAATATAACCGGTGGTTCTTTTATAAAAGTAATCTACGCTACCCTGTAGTTTGTTTTTAAAGAGCGCAAAATCCAATCCGGTATTGTAATCTTTGGTAGTGTACCAGGAGAGTGCAAAAGGATTCACCAGGCTGCCTTCGTTGAAACCGGCGGCAGGTGTTCCTCCCACTACGTAGGCATTTTCCTGCAGGCCATATCCGTTCAACAGGTAAGGAAAACGGATGGGATTATTGGCAGGATCACGTACATCATCATTTCCAACGCTGGCGAAGGTGTAGCGGAGTTTGAACTGATCAAAAATATTTTTGAACGGGAAAAACTTTTCATCGGAGGCTACCCATCCTAACGATACGGCGGGAAACATTCCCCACTTACTGTTGCCTTCTCTGGGGAAACGATCGGAGCCATCATACCGGAAGCTTCCTTCCACAATATATTTGGCGGCGTAATCATATTTCAAACGACCTACATACCCTCTGCGGCCGCCTTCTGTGGCACTACCGCCATTGCTCAGTCCATCACTGCTACCCGCAAAAAGCTGATCCACCTGTGAGGAAGCAAAGTTAACGCGGCCACCAGACAGCTGTTCGCTGCTTTCTTCACTTTCTTCATATAAGGCGAGTGCGCTAAAACTATGCTTTCCAAATGTTCGCTGGTATTCAATCCGGCTTTGTAAAGTCTGGCTCCTATACCGATCTGAAATAACATTCATGGAAGGTTTGGAAGTTTGTTGCTCTATGCCCAGGTTATCAAATTGCGGTGCACGTGTAAACCAGTTTTTCCGGTAACGATCCTCAATTTTATAATATCCCATCACACCAAATTTCAATCCTTTTACACCCGGCACTTCCCAGTCCAGCGTGAGGTTGCCGTTCATATTGCGGTATTCATCGCGCTGATAGCCGGACCTTGGATCAATGTCTACCAGGGGATGATCCACGCCGGCAGCATAGGTTCCATCAGGATTGTAGGCCAGTTTTGTTGGGGGACTATTCTGCAAATGACTCCATATCGAGTAGGCATCCGCGCCGGGGAAGCGGTTATTGGTGAGCGTAGCATACAGGTTCAGGCCAATGGTGACACCTTGTTTATCGAACCGCTGTGTAATACTTGTTCTGGCATTATAGCGTTTAAAACTGGTCACATCGGTCTTATAGTTACTCCCCTGGTTAAAGTAGGCCAGGGAGATAAAGTAAGTTGTTTTATCGGTTCCTCCACTTACGTCTAAGGCATATTTTGTTTGTGGTGTTAAATTCCGAAGGGTCATGTTATACCAGTCATTGTCCTGCCATACCCAGGGATCTTTTTTATTCAGGATGGTATCGAGTCGGCCTGGTGAATAGATAGGCGCCTGGCCGTCTGCTATTGCTGCATCATTCTGGGCGGTAGCGAAATCATAGGCGTTGACTCTTTTCGGTAAAACGGTGGGCTTACTGAATTCAGACAGTACGCTGAAATTCACATTCGCTTTTCCTTTCGCCCCACGTTTTGTGGTGATCATGATAATGCCATTGGCGCCCCTGGCACCATAAACAGCGGTGGCACCCCCATCTTTCAAAATAGAAATATTTTCTATATCCTGCGGCTGAAGGTTTTGAAAATCAAAACGAGAAGACACCACGTTGTCGATCACATATAAGGGCTCTCCCCTGTCTGGCCCGGAGCCGCCACGGATAGCGATTCTGGCGGCGCCTACGCCTGGTTCTCCACCGGAAGACTGGGTAATGACACCAGGTGCACGACCTGCCATCGCATCTGCTAAATTCGAATAGGGTAAAGAAGTGATCTTATCGGTTTTGAGCGTGGACACTGCTGTAACCAGCTTTCGGCGGGTATCCTTACCATAGCCTACTACCACTACCTGTTCGAGATTGCTGGTAGACACTTTCATCGTGATGGCCATGGTACTTTTACCGGCTACCGGGATCTCCTGTGGTTCATACCCCACTAAAGAGATGAGCAGTACTGCGTCATCTGCTACGGTTAATTCAAAACTACCGTCATTAGCGGTGACGGTGCCCACGAGGTTACTATTCTTCTGGCGTACCACAGCTCCTATCACCGGGTTGCCATTTTCATCTTTCACTGTACCTTTTATTTTAAGGGTACGTGCCTCCAATGCCGTTTCCTTTGGAGAGATGATGACCATGTCTGATGCCTTCAGCTCATAGATCAGGGAAGTGCCTTCCAGCACCTTATTCATGACTTCTTCCAGCGACGCCTTTTTTACATGAATATGCACCTTCTTATCTTTTGGCAGCATATCATCGTTGTATACTAAATGATAGGAAGACTTCTCCATGATTTCCCGGAGTGCTTCCTTCAGATTGGCATCGTCTAATCTCAGCGTCAGCTTACGTTGCGCATAACCATCCGCCTGTGCCTGCAGAAAAGCGGCGGTCATCAAAATAAAAGTAATTTTCATGACTCTTACATACTTGAGGAGGGCTGGCGGAGAAAGAAAACCTCCTGCCCTGCGATTTTTTTTCATACATTTGTTTTGATCGGTTGATAAAATAGACATCCCTTTCCCTGAACGGAGTTCCGGGATGCCCGTTGCAGATACCATCAGGGAATGCTCGAACCATTCCCTTTTTTGTGTCCGGTGGTTGTTACGTTGAATTTATGTTCATGAACGTGGGATTTAGATCTTCCTGGTTGATAACTGTTGGCTATTTTTTTCTGTCAATAGTCAGTATTCTGGTATTTCTATCTAACTGATACGTGAAATATCCTGCTGCTTTAGCCATGGCCGCCATTACCTCTGGCAATTTTTCTCCTTTAATGTATGCGGTAAATCGTTTTTGTTTCAGTGATTCATCTTTAAATACAATATGGATATTAAACCAGCGCTCCAGCTGCAGGGCTACCTGGTCAAAGGTGGCCGCATCGAAGCAGAGTTGATTATCTTTCCATACTACTTCCCGAATGATTTTTTCATCATTATTATAGTATTTAACGGGGCTCATTTGTACGATGGTGGTGGGCATGCCTTTTATGGTCGTGTCTATCGGTATAGGATGCTGTAAACTCAGTTTCTGCATGGGTTCCAGCAATACTTTCTGGGTAGCTTCTCCTAAAGCGTATTGTACTTCCAGCGCGCCGGAAATGAGGGTGGTTTCCACTTTATCGTCCTGTTCATAGGCCCGGAGGTTAAAGGAGGTGCCCAGTACCACTACTTTTACATTGGCGCGGAGCTCAATAATAAAAGGGGTTTCGGCCTTTTTAGCGACGTCAAAATAGGCTTCTCCCACCAGTTTAACGGTCCTGTTTTTCTTACCAAAATTATTGTTGTAGGAAAGTTTTGAATCGGCATTTAGCCAAACGCTGGTGCCATCAGATAAGATGATATGTGACTTATTCCCTCTGCTGGCCACGATTTCATTGCGCGGACTGCGTTCCGTGGTTTTCGGAGAGAAAAATACTTCATAGCAGAATCCGGCGGTGATCAGGAGCAGCACGGCGGCTGCCAGGCGAATCCATTTGGTATAAACTACTTTTTTTATCGGAACAGTTGCTGGCGCTTCTTCTACGGGCAAAGATTTTTGCATTTTGGCGGCCAAACGAGCGGTCATCCGGCTGGCGGTTTCCGCATCCGGTGTTTCAGAGGCGTCTGTTCCCCAGTTTCTGGCCATGAGCTGCATGAATTGTCCGGTTGACTGATCTTTCAAATGAATCACAGACAGCTCCTCCCATTCCTTCAGCTCTTCAGCAGTGGCTTCGCCGCTTAGTTTGCGGCCTGTTAATATCCAAAATCGTTGTATTGACATCAGGCAATAAACCGACAATTTATGATTGTCGTTATATATGTAGACTGCCCAACTTTAAAAATCCCCTAAAGGGTTGGAAAAAAAATTATGGATATTTTACGAGATGCGGCGCCAGGGCTTTATGAATTTTGCGGAGTGCAATCGCAATCTGGCTATCAATCGTTTTAACGGAGATGTTGAGAATAGCGGCAATATCTTTATACTTCATGCCCTCTTCTTTTGCCATGCGAAAAATCAACTGGCATTTAGCGGGAAGTGCATCCATCGCCATTTGTATGGCCTGCACGGTTTCCGCGGAAATCATTTTCCTTTCCGGATCGTGGTCGGCTATTAAAGGCCGCAGTATCACTTCCAGTTCGTCGAAAGAATAAAAAGAAGTGCGCTCTATTTTTTCGAGGTAATCCAGCGCGGCATTTCTTACGCAGGTAAAAAGATATACTTTAAGATGCTCAATATGCTGCAGGGTGTGGCGGCGTTCCCATAGGCCGGCAAATATTTCTGCCACTATATCCTCAGACATTTCCATATCCTGTTTCAGGAAAGACGCAGCAAAGCGTGTCAGTGGAGGTGCCAGGTGCAAATACAATAGCTGAAACGCATGCCCATCATTGTTCACCGCTATAGATTGCTGCCATTTTTCAATCATTCACTTAAATTATTGACAGAAATATAAGGTATCCGGTGATGATACTATTCGGTATGATAAATTACAGGTATTATCAGATAAAATACAGTTAAAACAACCGATTGTTGTTTTAATTTTTCAGGAGAAGGATCATCCACCGGCGTTAATTTACCATCCGAATAACTAAGGTAAGATACTATACTAAACAGGCAATTTTGTCGACGCCCATTTTACCGGATAGCGATACTTTTAAGTACTGC
>NZ_DATCVJ010000059.1:0-6716 GCF_036566945.1 Chitinophaga sp.
AAAAATCCGGAAAATCATCTAAATCAGTATAATCCTGGGAAAGACAAAAAACCGCTTAATTAAACAAATACTTAATCCCCAACTGTCCCTGCCAGCGAGAAATCACGTTAGTATTATCTCTCCATGAATTAGTAACCGGAATCTGGTTAGCTGCATCCTGGTATGGGAAAGAGAAAGCGGCGGCATTGGTAGCAGCACCGGTAGGATCTTTAAACTGTCCTTCGTACTTCAGGAAAGAAGGTACATTCGGGATTTTGGAAATGCCCCAGTTTTTGTTCAGGAAGTTACCGAAGTTAATAATGTCGAAACTGATACGTATTGTATGCTTGTTTTTTTCTTTGCCGCTGTATACAAAAATGTCCTGTGTAATATTCACATCCATTCTTTTAGCGAAAGGTAATACAACCGCATTGCGTTCTGCATATTCACCCCGGTGTGCACTCAGGTAAGCATCCTGTTTAATGAAATTATCCAGTTGGTTCCAGATAATATTGGTGGTACGTTTGTCGGCATTGGAGTTAGGATCATAGCCTTTATCACCATAACCTACCGGGACCAGTTTAATATCATTTCTTGTTTTCGGAATATAGATCAGGTCATTGTTACCGCCGGAAGCATCGTTATTCAGATCGCCGTTATAAGTATAGGAGGTATTGCTGAAAAGGCCGTTCACACTGGGTGCTGCTTCGTAGATCATACCAAAGGAAGTAGCAAAATGTTTTGCCCACGCAAATCTGTAGGTAGCAGCAGCCACAATACGATGTGGCATATAATAGTTGGAATACCCCAAGACGTTTGCATTAGGATCTCCCTGTACCGGGCGATCGCGCCAGTTACTCTGGGCAATACTTCCACCATCATTTACGCTGCGCGCCTTGCTGTAAGTATAGGCAGCGCTGAGGTAAAGATTATTCACATTTCTCTGCAGCTGTAGGGTGGCAAAGTAAGAGTATCCTTTGCTGGTATTACGCATCAGGATAGCATCACTGATATTAGGATTACTCAAACTGGTACCTGCACCGTAGATCTTTGAACTGCTGTAGCGGAGGCGGTGATCAGGTGTGCTGTCCAGCTGAAACCCTGTAGCAGGAAGGTTTACGTTCTGGAAGTATACGGCATTGATATCTTTGGAGTAGTTGGCTTCCAACGTAGCAATGATCCCCCATGGTAATTGACGATCCACTGCCAGGGTTACTTTTAATACCTGTGGATATTTAAAATTCCTATCGGTAACGGCTATATTGTATGATTTGGATAGCTGTCCTGAATTATCGCGATAGGTATTTGGATCAGGATTGAACGGATAATTAATAACAGGTGTAGTGGCGCTGGTTTGTGCGGTGAACGATCCAAACTGCACGCCATTATTACCGGCCTGGTTGCTGATCCACACCGCTGGTGGCGGACCAGCAAATAAACCGGCGCCGCCACGCAGCTGCGTTTTGCCGTCATGCGTGATGTCCCAGTTAAAGCCAATTCTTGGTGAAATCAATGGCGTTGTTTTAGGCGCCTGACCCACATCTATTTTTACACCATCTCTGAAAGTTAATGCCGCCAGAGAATCATTTTTAGCAAACGTACTGCCTATAACGGGCAAGTCTATACGAACACCATAAGTAAAGGTAAAGAAGTTGCTGACGCTCCATTTATCCTGTACAAATGCACCCAGTTCCAGCATGTTTATTTTAGCATATGGAAAGGATTTATCCTTGGTGGTGGCATAAGACAACGCATAGCGAACGGCAGTAGGCGAGCCAGTTCCGTCAGTTTTGGCACTGGCATAGAAATCTGCCAGCGTGTTAAAGCGGTAGTTGCCATTGTAGTTAGGTGCAAAACCATTCAGGAATGTTTTGTAATAATTTTGTGTGCCAACGGTGATTTCATGTTTACCCTTGTACATGGTAAAGATGTCGGACAATTGGTATACATTGGTATTCAGCTTATTGTTGTAAGTAAATGGTTCGTAACCAAAGGCCGTATAGCTGGCGCCTTGTCCATTCATAATATCTACCAGCGGGAAATTTCCTTCGGAAAGTGCTGCTCTGAAATCACGCAAAGCAGAATATCCAATCTGGAATTTATTGGAAGCGCGGTTGCCGATACGGGTATTTAATTCTGCAATAAAAATGTTGAAATTATTATTGATCGTATAGCCGCTGCCGCTAAAAGGAAGACCTGTAGCGCTGGGCTGGCGGCCACTTCCAACAGCTCCACCACCGGGTGCACCACTGTTGCTCGCAGGAATATCTTTGAATGATTTCAGGTAACTGTATTTAAAAGTAAAGGTGTTGTGATCATTCACATTCCAGTCTACTTTAAAAGTTACTTTATCACTCTGCGTACGATAGGTATAGTTCTGATAATCACCGGGATTATATCCGTATTGACTCATCAGGAATTGTTTGAGTGCGTCGAGGGTATCTGCTACAGCCTGCGACACGTTACCGCCGGCTACGCCACCGGGTTTGTTGGCAACAAGACTGGTAGCAGGAGCTTTGATCCTTTCCTGTTCTGCACTTACAAAGAAGAACAGTTTGTTGGGGATAATAGCACCACCGGCAGAAAAGCCGCGCATGTTATAATTAAAGTCAGGCTTCGGAACGGTGACGGTGCCTACCTTTCTTCCCTGTAAGCCAGGTGTTTGTATATAGGTATACACCGATCCTTTAAAAGTGTTGGTGCCACTCTTGGTAACACTGTTGATACCTGCGCCGGAAAATCCACCTTGTCTTACATCATAAGGCGATACGTTTACTTGTATCTGCTCCAGCGCTTCGAGGCTGATAGGCTGCGAAGAGGTTTGAGAGCCAAGTGTAGGCTGCAAACCGAAAGAGTTGTTGAAGTTGGCGCCATCAACGGTGATGTTGTTTAACTGGTTGCTTCTGCCGCCAATATTGAGGCCGTTGGCGGAAGGGGTTAATTTGGTGAAGTCCTGCATAGACCTGCTGATAGTAGGGAGTCGGTCCATCTGTGAGCGGGTAATGACTTCCTGGCTACCTGTGCGGGCTTTGTTGATCACTTTGTTTTGGGAGATAGAAGTGACTACTACTTCTGTCAACGTGCTGGTACTGGGTTGCAGGGTTACATCAGCTTTGTATTCCTGTCCCAGCGAAAGGGAAATGTTTTCGCGTTTTTCATCTTTAAAACCAATGTAAGAAACGGTCAGTGTGTATGGACCGCCTACACGAAGGTTTGGTAGATTAAAACGACCGTCTTTACGTGAAACGGTATTGTACTTGGTGCCGGTAGGTACATGTATAGCTATGATACTGGCCCCCGGCACCGGGCCTTCTTTGCTACCAATAATACCCGCAATATCTGCGGTGGTTTCCTGGGCAAATAGGGCATTAGGGATCAGTAGTACGCAACAAAGCATACAAATGAGGCTACACCAGATTTTTTTGTGCATGCGATTCAGATTTTGGTAAAGGTCAAACGACCGGTTCAAGTATTAAAAATAATACAATTATGAAATCGTTAACAAAATATTTAGGTAAGCAGAAGGCAAAAAGCAAAAAGCAAAAAGCTATTGTAGCGGATGCTGAACGTGAATATATATCCGCTTAGATCATCCGCTACAATAGCTTTTTGCTTTTTGCCTTCTGCTTTCTGCTCCTATAGCAGTACCTTCTCCATACCTGTGCTTCTGGAGCCTTTGATCAACACATATGCGTTTTGTAATTGTTGCTGCTGTAACCACTTGCCTGCTTCAGTGGCATTTTCCAGGAAGATATAAGGGTGATTTACCTTTTTAAAATCACCGCCTACCAATACCACAGCATCCCAGTGTGTGCGTTCCAGTAAGGTAACGAGGTCGGCATGTTCTTTTAAGCTATCTGCTCCCAGTTCCGCCATGGCTCCCAGCATCAGCACTTTTTTATCTGCCGTTATACCGGCAAAATTTTCGATGGCGGCTCTCATGCTGGAAGGATTGGCATTATACGCATCCATGATGATGGTATTGCTGCCTTGTTGTATTACCTGTGAACGGTTGTTAGACGGTGTATAATGTGCAATAGCGGGGGCGATATCTTTTTCCGGTACGCCGAAATGCGTGGCTACGGCCACTGCTGCCATTACATTAGGAAAGTTATAGGCGCCTGTGAGTTGTGTTTGTATAAATCCTACCTGGCTGTTACCTCTTACCTGTACCGCCAGGAATGCGCTGTCGGCAATGGGTTCGCCCACATAGTCGGCCTCGCTGCTGCCGTAGGTGATGATTTGCGGAATGCCGGCGGCCATTTCTAACAGGTAGCCGTAATCGTTACATACAAACACAGTTCCGTTGTTGGCCCGTAAAAAATCATACAATTCGCCTTTGGCTTTCTTTACCCCTTCTTCGCTGCCAAAGCCCTCCAGGTGAGCTTTCCCGATGTTGGTAATCATGCCGTGGGTAGGCAATGCCACCTGGCAGTAGCCGGCGATTTCCAGCTGGTGGTTGGCGCCCATTTCTATCACGGCGATTTCCACGTCCGGGAGTATACTTAAAATAGTAAGAGGTACGCCGATATGATTATTCAGATTGCCGATAGTGGCATAGGTTTTTAAGCCGGCAGACAATGCGGCATTGACCAGTTCTTTCGTAGTGGTTTTGCCGTTAGTACCGGTAATGGCCAGGAAGGGGATATTTAATTGTTGACGATGCCGCAAAGCCAGTTGCTGCAAAGCTTCCAGGGCATCGGGTACCAACATCATCTTTTCCGGTACGGTGAAATACGCTGCTTCATCTACCACCGCAAATGCGGCGCCCAACTCTAATGCCTTGGCGGCAAATTCGTTACCATTGAAATTCCCCCCTTTCAGCGCAAAGAAAATATCATTGGCTTTCAGTTTACGGGTATCCGTTTGTACCGAGCGGTGCTGCTCATAGATGCTGTATAGTTGTTCAATATTCACGGTCAAATCTTATTTAGTGCAAAAATAAGTGGTTAATCATGTAATATAGCAGAATTTTATCTTCGTTTAAAAGCAACCAATTTTATTACTATCCCGTATATCACCATCAGCAATCAAATTATGGAAAAACCTATGAGGCGCATTACATTTTTTTTATTGGCCAGCATGCTGTTTGTGGCGTGTAAAAATGACAAGGCTCCGGCGCCCGTGAGTGGCGGTATCAACTGCGATGTAGCTAAAATTACCACATCGTATGTGTTGGCCGCCGTGCAGGCTAATTGTACCAGCCGCAACTGTCACCCGGGAGGCAACTCCCCGGTGGTAGCAGACTTTTCTACAGCGGATAAATTAAAAGGATACATCAATACTCACCGTGCATTGTTCGAGTTACGTGTTACCGGACCGCAGGCAGACATGCCCCAGTCGCAGGTTTTCCCGCCGCTCTCACAAGGCATGAGAGACTCTATCGCCTGCTGGATCGCACACGGACTTCCGGATCAATAATCTTAAAAAGATAAACATGAAATACTGGCTGCTTTTGATAGGTGCCTGGATCACCGTGTCCGCCGCATCTGCACAGGATGTATACTCCTGCAAGAATACCCGTTTATCCTTTTTCTCTTCTTCCCCCCTGGAAGATATTGAAGCGAAAACAGACAAGGGAGCGTCTGCCATCAACATAAAAACAAAAGATGTTTTCTTTAAAGTGCCTATCAACACTTTTCAGTTTAAGAAAAAACTGATGCAGGAACACTTTAATGAAAACTACCTGGAAAGTGACAAATATCCGTACGCTGAATTCAAAGGGAAAATCAATGATGCTCCGGAAATCGGTAAAGACGGTACTTATCCTGTAACGGTAACGGGTACACTGAATATTCACGGTGTGGAGAAAGCATATACCGCCAAGGGTACCATTACCACCCAGGGAACCACCATCACGGTGGCATCTACGTTTAATGTACGTGTAGCCGATCACGGTATTAAAATTCCTTCTCTGGTCATACAAAATGTGGCGGAAGTAGTCGCCGTAACGGTGAACGCCATCTATACTCCTTACAGTAAATAATAGCATCTTCTCATGAAAATTATATCAACCATCCTGTTGTGCTGCATCATCAGCATGTATGTACAGGCACAGCGCCTGGACAAACTTTTCGATTCTACCACCGCTACACATACCAAAGTGCTGGATACGTATAAGTCTACCCGCATTGTACAGGGGCAGTCCACCGAAATGCTGCGTAAACATGAGCTGGATTTCCGCGTGGCACACCGTTTCGGTGATGCTGCCGGTGAGTTTGGTGGTACCAAAACCTTTTTTGGTACGGATAACTCCACGGATATACGAATTGCTTTTGAGTATGGCATCAGCGATAACCTCATGGTAGGTATCAGCAGAAGCAAAGGCAGCGGGGATTTGCAGCAGTTGTATGAAGGATTGGTGAAGTATCGTTTATTGCAACAAACTACCGATAACCATATCCCGGTGTCGCTGGCCTTTTTTGGCAACATGGTGATCAGTGGCATGCCTTCCAGTACGGATATTACTTCCGCCGCCTATTTTGCGGATGGAAGCGACCGGCTGATGTATGTAACACAGGCCATCATCTCCAAAAAATTTGCAGATAAATTGTCCCTGACCCTGGTGCCTTCTTATGTACACCGCAACCATGTGGCCTATATGGACATGAATAATATGTTTGCCCTGGGCGCCGCTGGCCGGCTGAAACTGAGCAAACGGCTGGGACTACTGGCGGAGTACTATTATCCGTTCCGTACCCAGGAAAGTAAGGATTACTTCAAGTCACAGAAAGGAA
>NZ_DATCVJ010000060.1:0-11032 GCF_036566945.1 Chitinophaga sp.
CTATTATTTACCGGAACCAAAAGTAACAACGATTACGATTCGTGTTGAACTGTAAAAATATTGGTGATGAAAAAAATAACGACCTACTGTTTACTCATCATAGCACTGCTGACCAGCAGCTGTGAAAAATTTCTGGAGGTAACTCCAAAGGGCAAGTTCCTGCCTCAAACCGTGGCGGACTATGAATTGTTCATGAACGATCCGCTGATGGCGGATGCCGCTTATGGCAACGAAGAGTATATGACAGACGACCTGTTCTTAAACGATAGCCTGCTGTCGGGCATGAACGACAGCCGCACTGCCAAAGCTTATTTGTGGACGAAAGATTTGTTCCGGGAAACGGATGACGATGCAGAATGGAATAGCAGCTACCGTAATATTTATAACTGTAACCTGGTGCTGTCTAAGATAGGCACTGCTACCGGAGGTACACCGGAAGATGTGAGCCGCCTGACAGCAGAAGCCAAAATACACCGGGCTTACCATTACTTCCACCTGGCCAATTTGTTCGGCAACGATTATCAGGCAGCCACTGCTGGTACTGATCTGGCAGTACCTATCCTGTTGGTACCGGACCTGGAAGCAAAAACATTCAGGGCTACTGTGCAGGAAGTATATAACCAGGTAATCAAAGACCTGAACGAGGCGATCGGCGAAAGTGGATTGCCGGTGATGGGCAGAAACTATATACATCCAGGTAAAGCGGCTGCTTATGCGTTACAGGCAAGGGTATACTTATACATGGGCAACTATGCCGCCGCGCAGCAGGCCGCGGATGCAGCGCTGGCACTGAAAAGCACACTGCTGGATTATAATACGTTCAGCTATCCCAATCCTGCAAAGCCTACCGGAGCGGTAACAGGGCGGCCTGCCGTAGATGCAAATCCGGAAAATCTTTACACCACTACCAATAGTTTTAGCGGTGTCATCACGAGATTTTTGATTCATCCGGACCTGCTGAATATTTTAGGGGAGAAAGATTTGCGCTATGTATATACCTTTACCCGACTCACTTCGAAAGGAACACCCAGCCCAAGTCCTTATCCCGACTATATCGCCAACTATATTAATTACAGTATAGGCGTTCCCGAGATGATGCTGATAAAGGCAGAATGTCTGGCCCGCAACAATGGTAAAGACGAAGCGATGGGCCTGCTCAATACCCTGCGGCAGAAACGTTTCAAGGCCGCCGATTACGCGGACCTTACCGCTGCAACCGCAGATGATGCACTGGTACAGGTGTTGGCAGAAAGAAGAAGGGAGCTGATGTATCATGGCCTTCGCTGGTTTGACCTGAAGCGCCTGAACCATGACCCCCGTTTTAAAAAGGACCTGACACGTATCTATAAAGGCGTTAGTTATGCGCTGCCAGCCAACGATGCCCGTTACCTGTTGCAGATAGCGCCAAAAATCATACGCATAAACCCAGCCATTATACAAAATCCAAGGTAATACCCTTGTCATCCCGGCTGGCTAAAGCTTTTTTTAGTCAGCCATTTTTTTTAAAAGATCTGTATGAAGTTTTTATACTACCTGTCATCCCTGCTCCTGATAAAAGCGGAGCTGCATGCACAGCAATTGAAATTTTCTACTGCACTGCACCACGACAATGAAAAGGTGACCATTTACCGGGAATGGCCTTCGCGACAACTGATAGATACCTTACGGCTCTCCGGCGATTCCTTTACCTACACGTTGCCCGCCGGTGCGGCTGTATATTCCGTGCAGCTCCGTAAGCCTTATGTAAATGCGGTGTTATTGGAAGAAGGAGAGACAGTAACCATCAGCATGACCAAAGATACACAGGTCGTAATCAGCGGTGGTGGGTTACAAAAGAAATGGGAAGATTTTGAAAAGGCGATGAAGCCGGATGAAAAGGCATGGAATGAATGGGGGCGCAAATATGAAAAAGCGGCCAACCTAGAGGAAAAGTTAACCGCGAATACCGAAAGCAACCGTTATGCAGAAAAGGTGCAAAGTGCCAGACTGGCTTTTACGCTGGCGAATGCAGGGAATCTGGCAGGCGCCTGGATGGGCCACTACTATGCCTTTGCGTGGTCACCCGCTGATCTGGAAAAACTAGTACCGGTATTTGCACAACAGGCTGCCGCTAAAACTACGTATAGCCTGTTACGTGATAAACAAACCGCTGCTGCCGCTTTTAACATGACCGGCAAAAAAGCGCCTGTTTTTACGTTGCCTGCTATTGCCGGTAATACCGTTACCCTGGATAGCCTGTTAGACCAGCATCAGTATGTATTGCTCGATGTATGGGCGTCCTGGTGTACACCCTGCCGCGCCACTAACCGCAAACTGGCACCCCTGTACGAAAAGATGCGTAAGAAGGGAATTGGCTTCGTATCTGTTTCTGTAGATGAGAAAAAAGAGCTGTGGGAAAAAGCCGTAGCCGCCGATAAAATCCCGTGGACACAGTTAAGAAGTGAAGAAGGCATGAAGAGTGAATTTGTAAAACAATATAAAGTACAATCGCTGCCCGCTACTTTTTTGATAGATAAAAAGGGGACCATTATTCAGCAACATGTTGAAATATCCGACCTCGAAAAATTATAATTTTCGTTTTATGAAACCATGCTTATTACTGTTAGCCCTGCTGCTGGGCTTCGGGCATTATACCCGTGCGCAGCTGTTGCTAAAAGATGCTACAATTATAGACGGTGATGCAACAGTATCACCCCGCAAAGGATCCCTGCTGATTCGTGCAGGGATGATCGAAAAAGTAATCTACGATGGCACCGTGCCTGATGAAAAATTAACGGTGATAGATTGCACCGGTCAGTTTATTACACCGGGTCTGATGGATGCGCATGTACACCTGGGTACCCTGAATATGAATGACCAGAAAGGTATTCATCTCAAAACAGACAGCATCCTGCAAAACATGCTCCGGCATGGCATTACCAGTGTGCGGGATATGGCAGGAGATGCTATTTTCCTGGCAGAATACAAACGGAAAATTGCCACGGGGCAATTGGCCGGACCAGATATTTTTTATGCCGCACAGTTTGCGGGACCGGGTTATTTTGCGATGATGCAGATGGGGTCCCGGAAGGATAATGATCTGGGCACCACGCCCTGGTACCGCGCCATTACACCGGAAGCGGATCTGCGGTTAGCCATTGCCGAAGCCAAAGGTGCGGGCGCAAGTGGCATTAAAGTATATGCGGATCTCACAAAAAAACAAATAGCGGCGATTACCAAAGCAGCACATGCACAAGGCATACAGGTCTGGAGCCATGGCACCGTGTTTCCGGCCAAGCCGGCAGATGGGGTAGCGGCAGGTGTGAACAGTTTATCACATGCGGCGGATCTTTGTTTTCAACAAATGAAAGGCGATACGCTGGGATTCCATGAAGCCTGGCAGCAACTGTATAAAAAAGGCTTTACACTGGATACAACGGTACAGGTGAAATTATTGCAGGGCATGCAGCAGAAGGGAATTTTCCTGGACCCTACTATTTTTCATGCATCGAATAATAAAATGTGGAATGCGTTGACGATTACCCGCATCGCACATCGTGTAGGCGTGAAAGTGGTAACCGGTACCGACTGGATTTATCCGGAAAAAAATGAAGCGGTGCCATTGCAATCTGAAATGGAACTGCTGATCAGCAAATGTGGATTCAGCGCCGCAGAAGCCATTGAGAGCGCTACGATCAACAGCGCTACTGTTACCGGTTTACACGACCGCGGCCTGGTGCGTGCAGGCAAACGTGCAGATTTGCTGGTAACTAACGCAGACCCTTACACGAATATCGCTACATTGTTTACACCGGCAATGGTGATTAAAAGAGGCAAGGTATTGCGTTAATACTTTTAGTAAATGCAGCGCCTCATCTCCGCTGCATTTACTAAAAGCTAAAAGCTAAAAGCTAAAAGCTAACAGCTATCGGCACCATACAACGTACATCTTTTTCATTGAAGTAATCTTCCAGACAATACCCCTGCGGGTCCAGCCCGGGTGTTTGCAGCAGCCGGTCAAACGTTGGACTTACCTCCTGCAGGTGCTGTGCATAATCAGTTAGTATTTCGCTCATATAAATCCCCTTCCTGATCATAAAACTCTCCAGGCCATACTTAGCCCCCTCTCCGGGTGATTGAGCGGCTACAGCTGCCCTGTAAACGATTTCATGACCACCCTCCGGACGGGAGATACCATATAGTTTTCTGCCATCCATATCGGGCAGTAATGCCTTCAGCTTGTCAAAGGCCGGTGTAATCCCCATTGGAAAGGAGGTGGCTTTCACATAAAAGACTTCTATGTCGTGCTGCAAAGTATATGGTTCCATGTGGACGGCTTTTGATGTACCGTAAATGTAACAAGGATATATGCTCTTCATACGGTGTGAAAGCGACAAATACAGTGGTAAATCAGGACAAGCGGGTGCTATTACCGGTGTTTGCTATCGGTTGTTTTAATTCACGCAATCGTTTGTGTCAGTATTTCCGGTTAAAATCCCAAAGACATAGAAGCCTTTTTACGCGTGATCACCGATCTGCGTAAAATAAAATCTGACCTGTTTTTTAATCTCACCGTGGGTACCTGGCCTCCTCCTTACTGGCTTAACTATGGGGATGCCATCTGGCGCGCCGGCGAAGATATGGGTATGCAGGGCGCGGGTACTAAAAGACAACAATGGATCAACTACCGTGATGCGGAAGTATATAAAAATATAGTGCAACGCGCCCGCTTATATCCGCTCAATGCCCTGATGTATCACGGTATTGTAGTGAATAATGAAAATGGAGTAGGCGCTTCCTTTGCCAATGACGATGCCGGTATTGCAGAAGATATCTGGTCGTTTTTTGGTAACGGTACGGGGATGCAGGAGTTGTATATTAATCCGCACCTGATGAGTGCTGCTGGCTGGAATGTATTGGCGAAAGCCATGAAGTGGTCCGACAGGCACCGGGATGTTTTATCCGATGTACACTGGATAGGTGGTGACCCCGGTAAAGCAGCAATATATGGCTTTGCGGCATGGAATCATAAGGAGGGAACGCTGACGTGGAGGAATCCATCTGCCAATACCCAAAAAATTACTTTCCGGTTGAAAGAGGTGCTGGAACTGCCGGAGGATTACCGTACTAAGTTTACCGCTTATAATGTAATAGAGGAAGTGACCGCGGGAGAGATGGATAGTGATGCGGCGATTACCATAGAACTGGCGCCGTTGCAGGTGAAAGTGCTGGAATTAAAACCAGTGAAGTAGGGCTAACGATAAGGGTGTACCGCTAACCTGGTACACCCTGTTTTTTATAAGTTCAGTGCTGCTTTTAATTTCTGATCCAGTTCATCACCGCCGTTACCTACTAATTTAAATAATACTTTACCGTTTTTATCCAGCAGTATTTTAGTAGGGAAACCTGTGATACCATATGCCATGGCCAGGTCGGTAGTGGCTTTGTCATAGTTATTAAGCACCTGTATCCAGTTGATACCATCATCCTGAATGGCTTTTAGCCAGGCGGCTTTTGCGTCTTTCAGGTCGCTGATTTTTTCATCGGCGATGCCTACTATTTCCAGCCCTTTGTCTTTATATTTTGCATATACTTCCTTCAGATGAGGATGACTAGCCCTGCAAGGACCGCACCAGCTGCCCCAGAAGTCGAGTAATACATATTTTCCTTTGAGGGAAGATAACGTGAACGGCTCTCCGTGATTATCTTTTTTGGTGAAGTTGATAGCTATTGCCCCTTCGCTGGTGGCTTTGGCGCCGGTAATCCGGGAGGCCAGGTATTTGCCCAGGTAGGTGCCTTTGTAGGTATCGCTCAGTTTATTGAAAGCCTGTTCGTATGCTGTTGCATCGTAATCACTTTGCAGTCTGGCGAGCAGCATTATGCTCACAAATGATTTGGGATGATTGGCCACGAACTGTTTGCGCATTACCGTTAATTGATCGTTCACTGCCAGCATTTCAGCAGTGGCTGCTTTTTTAGCGGTACTGTCTTCCGGCTTGCGTAAGCCTGCTGCTTTTTTGCGCAGTTCCCATACCTGTGCCACTAACGGCATTTCCTTTTGGCGGAACGCATTCATTTCTTCGTTCGCTTTATCGCCTTTTACAGTGGCTTTGAATAATTCTTCCGCGTTGCCGGACACCTGGATATTGGTTTTATCCGACAGGATAATTTCCAGGTTAGGGGCCGGCATGAACATACCGCCTTTCACCATTTCAAATCTGCTGGCAGGATGGCGGGAAACGAAAGTCGCTATCACCGGTTCATTTACGTTGCCGGTAAAAGTGAACTGATCGCCGTTGCGGGAAATCACCGTATCCAATTTATGTCCCTCTGCGGTTACATACGTTAAGCTCAGGCGGTAGTCGCCCTGACCTTTGATGTTAGCGACGATCTTATAACTTTTTTGTGCTGTTGCCAGGTTGAAAGAGGCCAGCAGCAAGCTGCCGGCCATTATCAGGATCTGTTTCTTCATGGTTGGTGTATGAAATTTAGAAACTGGTCATTGGAATAGAAGCGGCCTGTTTTGCTGGTGTAGCTTTTACACCTTTATTCAGACTTTCTTTTATTTTAGTAGCTGCTTCATCGCTGTAGCCGGTGAAACGTTCTATGATTTTACCTTCATTATCCACCAGGTACATGGTAGGGATACCAGAGAACTGGAATTGTTCCATGGTTTTATCTTTGTTGTCGCTCAGCATTTGTTCCCATGGCATTTCTTCTTCTTTCATGGCTTTTTTCCATGCGTTTTTATCCGTGTCGATGGAAATGCTTACTACTTCAAATCCTTTGTCTTTATAACTTGCATACAGTTCCTTTACTTTAGGAATGGCTTGTCTGCAAGGTCCGCACCAGCTTGCCCAGAAATCTACCAGCAGGTATTTGCCTTTGTATTTTTCCAGTCCTGCGAGTTGACCATTGGCATCAGGATATTTCACTGATGGCATCGGTTGACCTGTTTTCAGGCGCATCGCCTGTGCTTTGTTGGTGATGATGGTTTGTTTTAAATCTTTTGCTTCTGTTAACCACGGATAGCGGGCGATCAGCAGATCCAGCATTTTCATGGCTTTATCGTATTTTTCACCTGCTTCTGTACCTGCCATACCACGGATAGCATACACCATTACCGGACGGTCGGCGTAAGCCTTTGTCAGCACCTCTTCACGCATTTTATAATCTTCGTTCAGCGGGTTATACTTTTTGGTATTTTTCATATAGCCATACCAGGTAGTATCCGTCGCTTTTTTGGAATAGTATTCCATATTGTATTCATCTACCATGCGGCGGTAATTGAGTTCACTGTTGAGCTCACGAAGGTTGATGAAGTTATTGTCGTACGACCCGTTTACATAATTGTAATGAGGTATTTTAACCTTGTAACGTGCGGTGTCATAACCTCTCATGGCCACATTTACATCGGCATCGCTCCAGAAGGTAGCGCGGTCCCAGTTCATGGCATTGATCACGTAGATGCCCTGATGGTCTTGTTTGATGTTGAAAGAAAAGGTATTGTCTTTACCTACCACGCAGGAATCTACTACTTCCGCTTTTCCTTTTAAGTTATCCTTTGACAGAAAGACTTTATTAACCGGCTGTTTTGGATCAGTGAATTCCACACTACCGTGTACGGTGATGGCTTTCACTATTTTGTTTTGTTGCGCCATCAGGGCTGCAGGTGCAGCCAGGAGCATCAGCGGTGTGCAAAATTTTAAGACTGTTTTTTTCATCGTGATTAGTTTAAATATAATTGGTTTCCGTTTTTATCTGCTGTAATCGGCGTTTTGCGCCAGGTTTGGATTGATGAATAAATCTCTGGAAGGCAGTGGCATCAGAACATGTGAAGTGGGTTGTCCGAATGACGCCAGCCAGTCGTTTATTTTACCAAATCGTTTCATATCGCTCCATCTTAATCTTTCTCCGATAAATTCTCTTCTTCTTTCCTGTTCGATGGCGGCGAGGAAAGCAGCCGGATTAGCAAAGTCAGTGTTATTAATGGTGCTGGCTTTACGGGCGCTGCGCAGTTGATTGTAGGTAGTTACATCTACAACACCTTTGCGGGCGTTTGCTTCAGCCACAATGAGGAAAGCTTCACTATAACGGCATACCACATACGAAGGGGTGAGTTCCTGCGGGAATTTGCTGAGGAAGTACACGGAGTCTAAAATAGATGCGCCTTTGGTGCGAACGAAAAAGCTGCGGCGGATATCTGCTGGTTCATATGATTTAACGAGCATACTATCGGCCCAGGTATTGCCGGAGCCGGCCTGGCCGGTACCGCCTTGTCCGTATACAGCAGGCATGCCATAGTTGGTGCTGGTACTTGTTTCGTTAACTTTATAAACTGCTTCGGAGCTGTTGACAGATGATTTGAAAATATCTCCAAAATTGGACTGCAGGCTGAATTTGCCGGAACTGATCACGTTGTTGGCCATGGTCAGTGCTTCGTCGTTGCGGCCCTGGTTCAGGTAGAAGCGGGCCAGCAGTAATTGTGCACTTTGTTTAGATCCAATGGTAGAATTGGTATATGCAGGTAACCGATCGGCGGCATTTTTCAAATCTGCTTCAATCTGCTGATTTACTTCTGCTAACGGGTTGCGTGCAGGGTGGCTTTTCGGATCTTCGGTTCCATTTACAATAACCACATCACCAAAAGATTCCGTGAGTATCATATAAGAAAAAGCCCTGAGCAGGTAGGCTTCCCCGAGGGCGGCGGTCACATTGCTGTCGCCGGGAAACTGTGGCGCATACTGGATCACCACATTAGCATTGGCAATGCATTGGTAGGGCTGTTTATACACCGTTGCCACCGTGCCGTCATTAGATGGAATATTATTACCCTCATAGTTAGGAAAGGTCAGCGATTGAAAATCGTCACTCATAATATCCTGCATCGCGTAATACAGGTAAAACGCATTGTTGTTGGTCAGGGACAGTTTGGCGCCATTGATCAACAGCGGCAGGTTGTTTTGATTTAGTTGCGAATAGGCAATCTTGGTATTGGGATCTACCTCATCCAGTTGCTTGCTGCAGGCAGATAAGCCGATGGTGATGATCGCCGCGATATGTAATAAAGTATGTTGTTTCATGTGTTGGCAGATTAAAATGAAAGATCTATACCTATAACGGCAGCACGTGGGTTGGGCAGGTTAGTGCTGACAATACCGGTGTTGCTGGCTGCTTCCGGATCGAATCCGAGGTAGTTGGTGATGGTAAATACATTTTGTGCCGATGCGTAGATACGTGCCCGTGTAATTTTTACTTTGGAGAGTAGCACTGTTGGTAATTCGTAGCTCACCATCAGATTGCGAAGGCGTACGTAAGAGGCATCATAGATAAACTGGGTGGAAGGCCGGGAGTTCCAGTCGGTGGTTTGTCCGGCGCCATGTTGACCTACAATCGCTCTGGGCACATCTGTGATATCTCCCTTTTGTTTCCAGCGTTTGTTAATGATGTCAAATTTATTGGGCATTACACCGTAGTAGTCCATATCATAGTTGCGGAGTGTTTGCTCGTAGAAGTCATATACTTTACTGCCCACCACATAGTTGAATAAGGCGGAAACCGTGAAGTGTTTGTAACCCAGGGTAATATTGGTACCGCCGGTGAATTTGGGGATGGCTACGGGTATGGTAATCATATCATTGGCATCCCATTTACCATCTTTGTTCTGATCTTTATAGATCATGTCGCCAGTTTGCGGATCTACGCCCATTGATTCATATACCTGCACCGAGCCGAGTGATTGTCCTACTCTGGCTTTGGTCATGGGGCCTCCAAACACAAAAGCGCCATAAGTGGTCAGGGAGTCTTTCAGTGACACGAGCATGTTCCGGTTTACGTTCATATTGGTTTCCACTTTCCAGGAGAAGGCGGCGCCGGGGCGGCTGCTGACAGCCAGTTCCAGGTCTATGCCTTTGTTACGGATCGTTCCGATATTATCCGGAATAGTGGATGCGCCATAGATATATTGGATATTATTACTGCTCATTAAACCATCGGTGGTTTTGTTGTAGTAATCTGCAGTGAACGTGAGTCTGTTGTTGAGCAATGTTACGTCTATACCCGCATCTACCTGTTTGGTGCGTTCCCAGCGTATGTCGGGGTTACCAATGGTATTGAGCTGCAGTGCGGAATTGCCCATGTAAGCAGTCGCCGCGAGCAGATTTTGTGCGTCGTAGTAATTTACCGCGCGCATATTGCCGCTCATACCGTAGCTGCTGCGGATTTTTAACTGGTTGATGAATTTGCTGCCGGCGAGGAAATTTTCGCGGGCAATATCCCAGCCTCCTGAAATGGAAGGGAACCAGTTGTAGCGGTGATCAGCATTTAACTTGGAAGAACCATCGCGGCGGATGGAGGCATTGAGCAGGTATTTCCCTTCCCAGTCGAAGCCGGCGCGGAGGAAATATGCATCAGATACTTCTTTGTAGTTAGTATTGTAACTGCCGATACTTGAACTGCTGCCATAAGCGGCGCCTGAGCCGCCGCCGGTAATACCATCAATTTTCGGAAAGCCGTTGAGATCGTACCCGAAGGTATTCAGTTCGTTGTTATAAAAGGTATAGCCCATGGTAGCATTGATACCCAGATGACTTACTCTTTTTATATAAGTGAAGTAGTTATCGAAGTTATAAGAGAAGTTATCTATACCTGTATTTTTGAAGGTACCTTTGTTAAAAGCGCCCAGGTAGCCGGTGGCAGGATAGAAGATGTTATTGAGATCGTTGAATTTGGTAGCGTTAAAAGAGGAGCGGAAAGAGAGGTCTTTGAACAGCTTTACGTCTGCTGATAAACTACCCAGGTATACATTGTTTTTATCTTTGTTATTATTATCCATCATTACGCCCAGCGGATGCTGTTGCTGGCCTACATAATAACCCAGTGATCCGTCGGGATTGAGGACAGGATCTTCCGGGGTATCCGGGCGGGCATTGAAAGCAGAGACGATAGGGTTGCTCATATTCTTTCTGACAGACTGGGTAATGTTGATGTTACCGTTTACCTTGAGCCAGTCATTGATTTGCTGGGTAACGTCCAGGCGGCCCGTGTATCTTTC
>NZ_DATCVJ010000061.1:0-5626 GCF_036566945.1 Chitinophaga sp.
TGGATACGTATCCTTTTTTCCCTGGAAACTTTACCCCTGATTTTGAGACGACCGATTTGGATGATTATAGCAACATTTTGGCTGAGAAATGCATTAACTATCAGCTGAAGAATAATTTCCAGTATTTGGTAATTCCTACAAGGTATTATGATGATAATCCATCTAGCTATTTTCCTCAATGTACCAATTATTTTGTGCGCCCTTTTTTGAAAAATTTAGCCGATAGGAATATTAGTAAGACGACGCTCTTATCTGTTATCGTAAAGAAGATAATGTTGACTGATATAGAGAAAAGAAATGAAGTTCTTAATTGGATCACAGGGCATAGACAAGCCAATGGAGTTTATTTGATATTCGAGAATGATTTTAAAACGAAGCAGATTAAGGATTTTGATTACTTATTGAATGTACTTAAATTTATACGAGTCCTAAAAGAAAATGGGTTAGAAGTCCATTTAGGTTATACAAATACAGAGGCATTTCTCTATAGTATTGCCATGCCGGATTCTATATCTATTGGATCTTATGAGAATTTGAGATCTTTTGGGATTAAACGATTTCAAGACCTGGAGAAAAACCCTATGAGATCCCCTAATGCAAGATTATATAGCTCTAAGCTATTGCAGTGGATAGATTATCAATATATAGATGCCATGAGGGATCTTATTCCCCACTATGAAGCATATTTTGACGATTCGGAATATAGACCCTTAATGCTTAAACCTGATTTTAAGTGGCATTTTGCAAAATCAGAGCCATATAAACATTATTTTGTCGTTTTTGATAAACAAATAAAGTCTTTACCAGCAAACCAAATAGAGAGAATCGATTTTGTTAGAATAGAGATAGAGAAGTCAATTGAAACCTTTAAGGAAATACAAAATGTGATTTACCTAGATGAAAATAGTGATGGTTCGCATTTACCCACTTGGCTTAATGTTATTAAATCATTTCAAAAATCCTTAATTTAGCCTCATGTTCACTACGGAAGCGGAAATGTCAGTTTGTTTTGAAAAGTATCTCAAAAAGACCTTTGGTAATACTTATTTTAAAGAGTATGGTGGGTTATTTGGTATACCTGATTTTGTATTGTATTCAAAGCAAAATCAACAGACCACGATTGTTTCTTTTGAACTAAAACTGAAAAATTGGAAGAGAGCAGCCTTGCAGGCTTTTAGATATCGAAGCTTTTCTAATTTATGCTATGTTGTCATGGATGAAAAATCAAAGCATGCAGCAAGCAAGAATATTGAACTTTTTAAACAGTACAATATTGGTTTGGCTACTTTTACACCGAATAATGGCTTGCAAATTTTTTTTATGCCGGAAAGTAAGCCTCCATTCTCAACAACACAAAGCCAGAAAATATTGAATGCAATACCCAGTGGACGAAGATCTGCGAAGAGTATGGAGCTCATTTGTGCCTAATTTAACCTACTCCACAAACTCCTTATTCTTCATATACATCTCCACCAACAAATCCTCCATTATCTTTATCCCGCGCTTATTCAACCCTTCTCTCCTTTCCTGAAGAAATACCCTCAACATTTCCTTTTTAACATCCCCATTTGCATAATGAATAGCTCTATGACAATTAGGACATAACGCAATAATATTTTCAGGTACATCAAGACTGTATTTGAAATTATCCTGAAACTGCATCGGGATCAAATGATGGGCCTCTACAAAATGATTTCCTGATCTAACACTGATAAAGGTCTCATGATGTGATTGGTATTCACACTTATGCCCTGCATTTGCTAGTGCTTGGGCGGCTATGCCGCCATTTCGTTTCCATGATTCCCCAGTATTGACTCTCTTATATCCTTTGGGGATCGGCCCTATTGGAGGCGTTTCAGCAACAATATTTTGTATCTCATCTTGAAATATCTCCTCTTTTGACCGGGTGTCTATCTCCAAAATATTAGTGCCTACCAGTCCCTTCAACTCTTTATATACACCAACTAAATTCCGTAAATCATCTATTAGCTCCGTTTCAGTAGGAAGGTTACGGGCATCGTATACTTTGGAACAAATAGCACCTAGCTCATAGCCTTTAGCTAATGTTCGTGTAGCATTTAGTACTGGTCTTTTAAAGGAGAATCCGTCAGCAGACCTAATGATATTACGTATTTTATCTGTATTGATGGCTATTTCAGTCTTGGCATTGATTCGCCCATATTTACTTTCGTATTGGGTCCATGCTTGTTCGAGTGTTAAGTAAATCCTCGACATATTCGCTTCAAACAGGTAGACAATATAGTAACCCGTTTGTGCAGAGGTAGTAATGGCGGTATCGAATATGCATAAATGCGGAACTTCTGCCATGTTTCCTTTTCCGATCGATCCTTCAAATAGATAATGATCACTTAAGCTGCTGACCTCTTTGAATTTAGCGGGTAATTCCTTTTCCAGTTTGGTAAACGTGAATAGGGAACTTAGTTTCTTGTCTGCTAGGGCTGCATATATCTGCTTATCTTCTAAATAATGCTCCAATATATCTTCAAACAATTCTCTAATCATAACGATGGATGATAATGGGTATTTTGAAATAGTACAGTAATTCTCAGTATGATTCTTAAAATTACAAATTCCTCCGCAAAACCACCTTTGCAAATCCCCCCTATTCTCCCTAAATTTACCCCACATGCGTACTGGCGATCCACACCTCTCCCACCACCAATTAAAGTCATTATTTGACCTGCTATACCTGCGCTTATGCCGATTCGCAGATCAAATCATCGCCGATTCCGCCACAGCAGAGGATATTGTTCAGGAAGCATTTATTAAATTCTGGCAACGCAATGCCGAGATAACAGACCTCCCGGCTATTAAAACATTCCTGTATGTAATGGTGAGAAACGCCTGTCTGAACCACCTGAAGCACCAGAAGGTGGAAAAAAAATACGCACAAACGCAAACGGAAGTCGCCGAAGAGGCGGCAGTCCTCAAAGCCGAGGTATGGGGGGAAGTGCACCGGGCTATTGCTTCTTTGCCGGAAGGCTGCCGTAATGTTTTCAAGCTCAGTTATCTGGACGGCTTAAAAAACCAGGAGATCGCTGATGAATTGAAGATTTCCATTAACACGGTAAAAACGCAAAAAGCCAGGGCATTGGAGTTGTTGAAGTTAAGATTAAAGCCGGAATCCTTTCTGGCATTATGTTTCCTCGTTTCAGAAAAATATTTTTAGATCTTTCACCCATTTGCAATCAGTAGATTGTTTATAGATATAGCAGCACATGGAATCATTTAATCACCTGTATCACACGTCCCGGTTAATCGTAAAGTATTGGGATAATACGCTATCTGAGGAAGAGAGTGCGGAGTTAGCGGCATGGGTAGCGGCGAGTGAGGATAACAGGTTGTTGTTTGATGAGTTGAGTAAGGAGGAGGTGTTGAAAGAGGAGATGGTGCAGATGGGGAAATATCATCCACAGCGGGCCTGGGATCGAATTGAGGGCGAGGTGATGGTAAAGAGAATGATTCCCTGGGGGCGCGTGGCGGCAGCCATGGCGCTGATGATATTGGCTATTGGGGCTAAGTGGTGGTATACGAGTAGTATGGAACCCGTGGCGCCGGTGATTGTGAAGGCGCAGCAAACGAAGGGGAAGCCGGTGTTGGTGATGGGGAATGGAAGCGAAGTCGTACTGAGTGCAACAGATACGTTGTTGACAGAGCAAAGTGGCGCAAAAATCCGGCAGCAGGGCAATCAGCTGGCATATAAAGAAACCACGGGTCCGTTGGTTTATAACACCCTGCAAATACCGCGGGGAATGGATTACCGGCTTACGTTGAGTGATGGCACGGAGGTGTGGTTGAATGCGGAATCATCGCTGCGGTTCCCGGTACATTTTACGGGGAATAGCCGGCAGGTATATCTTACGGGAGAAGCTTACTTCGCGGTGGCGGCGGATGCGGCGAAGCCTTTCAGCGTTACCGCAGGACAAGTAGCCGTAACGGTATTAGGAACCGAGTTCAATATCATGGCTTATGAAAATGAGCTGGCGGTACAAACGGCTTTGGTTAGTGGTAGTGTAAGGGTAAATGCCACGGTGCTGCAGCCAGGTTGGGTGGGCATCACGAGTAACGGAAACACCACTACGCAGCAAATGGATATCGCGGCGTTGACGGGTTGGAAAAGGGGGATGTTTGTATTTAGAAATGATGATATTACTACGGTATTGCACCAGTTAGAGCGCTGGTACGATGTAACGGCGGTATATCCAAAAGGAAAAACAAGTAGCCAGCACTTCACCGGTGCTATACAGCGCTACGATAATATAGAAAAAGTACTGGAGTTATTGAATCAAACAGGGGGTGCCAATTTTAAATTAAACGGAAGACAAATAAACGTAGCATTTTAATCAACAACGAACCAGTGTAATGCCAGCTTGATGCCCGGAACGTTACGGGTATATGATTGTCATGCTCGCTGAGCCAAAATCTCTTGTAGCAAATGAAACGATTGTTCATGTTACTGCTTTGTATGCAGTATATAGTATCGCTATGCGCGCAGTCAGTAACGGCGAGTCTGCAGAATGTGTCTGCGGAAAACGCATTTGCCGTTATTCAGCAACAAACCGGATACGAGTTTTTATATAATAACGAGTCGGTGAAAAAGGCCGGCACTATTAGCTTGTCGGTAAAAAAGGCAACGCTGGAATCGGCTTTGCAACAGTGTTTCAGCCAGATCCCTTTTACCTGGAAGGTGGTGGATAAAACGATTGTGGTAACGCCAAAGGCTGTGGTGGCAGCAATGGCGGCGGAATATACCATTATTGGCAAGGTATTGTCGTCGGATAATAAGCAACCGCTTATCGGTGCTACGATCCGCGTAAAGGGTACGGATAAAGGAGCGACCACCAATAGCAGCGGCGCGTTTGCTATAACTACGGGTATTCAGCATCCGCTGTTGCAGGTATCTTTCTTAGGATATATTACTAAAGAGATAAGAGCGGAGGAGGAACAAATAATTTATCTGGAAGAAGATAAAAAGAAGCTCAGCGAAGTAGTGGTCACTTCGGGCTATGTGACACTCCCGAAAGAACGTGCTACTGGCTCGTTTTCACAGGTAGATAAGTCGCAGCTGGACAAGCGCATCTCCACCAATATCATCGATAAACTGGAAGGATTGAGCACCGGTTTATCTTTTTCAAGAAGTGTAACTTCCGATAAACCGAAGCTGAGTTTACGCGGCCGCAGTACCCTTTTCTCAGAAGATCAGCCGTTGATAGTGGTAAATGGTTTCCCGATAGAAGGCGATATGAATAGCATCGATCCTGATGATGTGGAAAGTGTAACCATCCTGAAAGACGCCGCTGCGGCTTCTATCTGGGGGGTGAGGGCGGCAAATGGGGTAATTGTAATCACTACGCGTCAGGGCAAATTGAATCAGCGTCCTACAGTGGAAGTGAGAACAAATATTATTTTCGGAAAGAAGCCCGACTTCAGCCAGCTGCATTTAATGAGCACCAGTGATTATATAGATGCTCAGCAAATATTGTTTAAAGCGGGTCGGTTCAACAGCCTGTTTACACCCGGCAGCCGTAGCCCTATTGCTGAGGCGGTGCAGATCTGGAAAGATGAGAAGGACGGAAAGATCACCAGCGACATCGCTACACAAAGA
>NZ_DATCVJ010000062.1:0-2868 GCF_036566945.1 Chitinophaga sp.
GATTAAAGTCATCAGTTTTTCTCACTTTTCCTCTTTCCTCACTTACCTGTTTTGTTCTGGACTTGAGCAGATAACCACCAGAGACACCAATGCTCGCCTGAAATGCACGACTCGGGCGGGCGGGGTTAGAATTAAAATTAAGCATTACCGGGACTGAAATGTATTCGGCGAATAGCTTATTCTTTGAAAACTCTACGGAATCTCTGATTATTTGTGTAGGATAACCCGGTAAATATGTAATGCTCCGGGCATACCTATAGTTATTCATCTCTAATCCTAAAGCATATAACAAGTTAAGTTTGTGTTTTGTTAAATTAAGTCGCTGCTCAAATATCCATATATTGAAATTGATTGATTTTCCGGTGATTAGCTTAAACTCTGAGGGTGTTAACGGCTCACTCGCTTCTCTGGGAGCAAAAGTTGCCAGGCCTGCGGCGGAGTAATCATATTGTTTTCCTACCGGAGAGGCGGCTGCGCCATTAAAGTATTGGGTACTATTTGGGTAATAGCTGATGAAGCTCGCGCCGTTATAGTCGCTGCGGTCAATGTAATTATTGAAACCCAGGTCGAATACGAACCATTTAGTCTGCAGATTCTTTTTCAGCTTCTGGCGGGCATACGCTGTATCGCTATAGAATTTATAGCTGTTGCGGCCCTTGTCGTTTTTCCCTTTGATAATGATCAGTCCTTTGATCTGTATAGTATCCGGTGTGGCGGGAGCATTCATTATTGTATCTGCCTTTTGCGCATGAGCCCACTCGCCACATAATACCAGTAACAAAATGAGTAAAATTTTATGTTTCATATGCTATGACCATGATTTATTATTTATTCCGTTTACGGGAAAAAAACTTAGCTACGTTGGTTACTTTATCGAGGATTTTGCTGTCGCTCCCGCTTACAGACATGATCAGTTCTCCCTGAATGCCTGGCTGTGCGGAGGCAGCAATTTTATTTGTATTGGTAACGGAGGCCGTTGATGCCATCACCGTTTCTTTACTGGCGTCTGGTTTTGCGGTAGTAGCGGCGATATGCGCATTTTCTGCCTGTTGCAGGTGTTGTTCTACCAGTTCATCCACTGAGTTACGCTGAGGCGGCAGCTGTGACATCACCGGCGCTTCTGCTTTTGATGCCGTGTTGTCGGCGGCGAGGTCGGTTGTTTTTGCCGTTGCCGCAGTAGCAACTACTGGTTTCTTTTCATGAGCAGTTACCGTTTTATTGGCTTTTGCCAGCAGTGGCTCGTCGTTCCGGGGGCTTGCAGGACCAGGTATAACAACCGGGGCAGCATTTACTTCCGGAACAGCGGTAGCCGGGGCAGGCGCTGTTGTTACTTTAGGAGTAGTAACGGCAGCAGGTGTATGGGCGGCATATGCTGGTGGTTGCTGGGAATGATTTGCCGGCAACAGCCAGATGATAAGACCGGCCACTACTGCGGCAGCGGCGGCTCCCCATCCAATACGACGATACACCGGAGATATCCGGCGTTCCGTACTTCTATATAAAGATGTCCTGTCGCCAAATACCAGGTTGGCATCTGCTGTTAACTTTGTGGCCTGCAGGATCGACAGTTCCTTTTGGGCAGCCGGCTGTTGTGCCAGGTATACCTGCAAGGTTTGTTCTTCTGCGGGGGTGAGTTCCCCATCAATATAACTCAGCATTAACTCCTCGTAATCAATGGTATCCACTGATGAGGTTCGGTACAAGGATGCTTTATTATCAAACACAATGGTTTCATCCGGCACGGCTCGTATTCCTTCCAGCAACTCCAGTTCCTGTTTAAACTGAGGGTGCTTTTGCAGGAAAAGTTCCAGTGCAGCTTGTTCTGCCTCGTTCAGCTCACCGTCGATGTAGCTGAGGAGATAGGACTCGTAGTTTGATATGTTAATTTCTATTGACAAAAATCTAATTTATTATTAATGCCTTAGCAATTATAAAAATATTATATAACATTTTCCATCTTCACCAGATAGTTCTTCAGATGTATTCTGGCCCGGTGCAGGTAAACTTTGACCTGGGAAGGGTTCAGGTTCATCATTTCTCCTATTTCTTCGTAAGAATATCCTTCATAATCCTTTAGCAGTACCAGGGAGCGCTGTACCTCACTGAGTTTGGAGAGCGCTTTCTCTATCACTTCTTTCGCATTATGTATCTTATGGTCCGACACTTTCTCTTCGTCTTTGAACTGTTCTACCAGTGTAATCCGCTTTACCTTACGCACATGATCTATCATATTGTGGTAGCCAACTGTAAACAGGTATGACTTAGCCTTTTCAAAAGGCACATCCTGGCAGTGCTTCCACAATATCTCGAATGAATTCTGTACTACGTCTCTGGCATCTTCCGCATGCTCGAGGTTTTTAACGATAAAGCGGAATAAATTGTCCGAATACAGATCCACGCATTTATTGTACTCCTTTTCCGTCATTCCGGTGGTGCGGGATTTTAGTGCTAAGTTCCGACAAATACTTTAATACCTATCATTGCCTTGTTACCCACACCCTACTCTAAAGTCTTTAAAATCATCCTCACAGTTGCAGTAACAGTTCCTTTCAAACTGATCATCAATCCTTTACTTAATATACTCTTTTAGCATCTCTTATTTAAAGGACTATTGCTCAGTTTTTCACTTCTTGGCATTTATAATCATGATAGTACTATGACGGAGTGCGACGGCTAAATGTTACACCTGGGTCAAACTTTTTGCATATCCGGTCGTTACTCCTTTGGGCGATGAATAATCGTAATACATTTATTGCCCATAACTTTGGTACATCGAATTTAAATATTGCAATTTTTATGAATGAAAAGTTTATAACCCGTTTACGGGAAGAACTCGGCGATATCAACAAAGCCGGCTTGTATAAGAGG
>NZ_DATCVJ010000063.1:0-2322 GCF_036566945.1 Chitinophaga sp.
CGAGGGTACAAATGTTTATTTGTTTACGTATGGAGTGATGGAAGTTATTCCGAGACCTATACAGAATATAACCCTACGCCCTGCGCAGTAGATTAATCATCTTTAATATTCCCCCCATGAGGTATACTATATATATTTTACTAAGCTGCATTTTACTGAATATCCCTTGCGTACAAGCACAGGTAAGCACCCAAAATAACTTTGTTTATAAAACAATCGTAAATACGGCCGGTGTCACTACCCAGGCGCAAGTAGACGGATTACCCCCCGAGAAAAGTAATAAAACCGTGAGCTATTTTGACGGGTTGGGGCGTCCTGTTCAAAGCATTGTTATAAAGGGAGCCTCGGATAAAAAAGATATCATTACTCCCGTTGAATATGATGTGTACGGGCGGATAATAAAAAAAATCCTTCCCTATTCAGATATAACCGGAACAACTTACGGCAGTTTCAGGGCGGATGCGTATGCTGGCCAGGTGAACTTTTACAGTCCGTCTAACATGACTATAACTGACATAGCAAAGGATGCACGTCCATACGAGCAAAGTTTGCTGGAATTCTCTCCACTTAACCGGGTTGTTGAAAAAGGAGCAGCAGGTCAACCCTGGCAACCTGGCGAACATGTCATTAAATCTATCGATGCTGTAAATACTACGACTGATGGTGTGAAAAAGTGGACCATCAGCAGTACCTCCGGAGCTTTACCAGTGGCAGCCAGCTATCCAGCAGGTGACTTATATAAAAACACCACGATCGATGAACAGGGAAAACAACTGATCGAATTCAAAGACAAAGAAGGAAAGCTGATTTTAAAAAAATCGCAACTTACCAATAGTCCCCAAGATCCTCATACAGACTGGCTTTGTACTTATTATGTCTACGATGATTTTAATAACCTGCGGTTCGTTATTCCTCCTAAAGCAGTAGCCACCCTGTCTGGCAGCTGGTCATTCACCGGCCTGACAGATGTTGTCAACGAACTATGCTTCATTTATGAATATGATGAAAGGAGCAGGCTAATACGAAAAAAAATCCCCGGTGCCGCATTCAATGAAATGGTATATGACCTCCGTGACAGACTGGTATTTTCGCAAGATGGCAATCTGAAAGTCAAAAACCAATGGCTGGCGACCTTTTATGATAGCCAAAACCGCGTCATGATGACGGCACTATATAATAATACCGCCAGCCGTAGTACCTTGCAAACGAGCCTTAATAATTCCCGGGGAACTACCTCCATTCCTTTTACATTTCCAGGTGTTGCAGACCTGGTGATCGCCAATTATGATGGCGACAACAGGTACGAAGCTACAAGCAGCGTTACCCTAACATCCGGATTTGACACCGGCACTGGTGCTGAAACCGAGATCCTCATCAACCCCGCCGCTAATAATGGCAACACCAGCATTACGGCAACCAATACGCTGGCAACCATTGATCCCAATGCACTTACACCACTTACTTATACTTTTTACGACGATTATAATTTCACGGGTGCGCTTCCGCTGGAGCAGGCAGATCTGTCGAAGCCGAACGCTGGAAGTAGCATCACTGCTGAACCTTCCAGTACAAACAGCAGCATGACAAAAGGGATGATCACCGGCACTAAAACCCTGGTACTGGGCTCCAAACAATATCTGACCAGTACTATTTACTATGATGATAAAGGCAGACAAATACAGGTAGTTTCCGAAAATCTCAATAATGGAAAAGATGTTACCAGCCACCTTTATGATTTTGAAGGGAAGATACTCAGTACTTTTCAACGGCAAAGAAATCCACGAAGTGCTACTACTCCCGAAACAAAGCTTTTAACGGTTATTAATTATGATCATGCCGGTCACCTGATAAGCGTTGCAAAGCAGATCAATGAAACAGGTACTTTAAAAGTAATCGCACAAAACAGGTACAATGCCTTGGGCCAACTGATCACTAAAACGTTAGGAGATAACCTGGATAGCCTAAAATACGACTACAACATCAGGGGTTGGCAGCTCGGTGCTAATCGAAACTATGTAAAAACCAATACCGGCAACTTCTTTGGATACGAGCTGGGGTATGACCAGCCCAATTCAATTGTAACGGGCACCTCCTACAACACGCCGCAATTCAATGGTAATATCAGCGGGACCATATGGCGCAGCCAAAGCGACCAGATAAACCGTAAATACGATTTTGCCTATGACAATGTAAACAGGTTAACCGGAGCCGATTTTAACCAGCAGAATACAGGTACCACAACATGGACTAAGAATCAGGTTGACTTTTCTGTTAGTGGGCTCTCCTACGACCAGAATGGAAATATACAATTTATGAATCAGA